>DASSYY010000065.1:0-10429 GCA_035703025.1 Gemmatimonadales bacterium
CGAGGCCGGCGCGGACTGGGTCGTGCTGTGCGACACCAACGGCGGCGAGCTGCCCGAGGTCGTGGCGGCGCGGGTCGCCGATCTCCGAGCCGAGCTCGACGTCCCGCTCGGCATCCATCCCCACAACGATGCCGGCCTGGCGGTGGCCAACGCCCTGGCCGCGGTGCGCGCCGGCTGCGGGCAGGTGCAGGGCACCATCAACGGCTACGGCGAGCGCTGCGGCAACCTCGATCTCGTGCCCCTGATCGCGACCCTCCAACTCAAGCTCGGCGTCCCGGTGCTCCCCGCAGCCTCGCTCCGGCGGCTGACCGAGGTCTCGCAGTTCGTGGCCGCGGTCGCCAACCAGCATCCCGATCCGCACGCGCCGTACGTAGGCCGGAGCGCGTTTGCGCACAAGGGCGGCATCCACGTCGCGGCCATCGCCAAGCTGGCGGACAGCTACCAGCACGTCGATCCGGCGGCGGTGGGCAACGAGATGCGCGTGGTGGTGAGCGAGGTGGCCGGGCGGCGCAACGTGCGGCTCCGGGCCGAGGCGCTCGGGCTCGACGCGGGGGAGACCGAGGCCGCGGTGCTGCGGCGGATCAAGGAGCTCGAGCACCGGGGCTTCCAGTTCGAGGCCGCCGAAGGCTCGTTCGAGATGCTGCTGCGCCGCGCCGCGCCCGGCTACCGCGCGCCGTTCGAGCTGGAGGAGTTCACGGTCATCGCCGAGAAGCGCGGGGGCGACGGGAGCCGGGCCCAGGCCACGGTCAGGATCCGCGTGGGGGAGGAGATGATGCACACCGCCGCCGAGGGCGACGGTCCCGTCAACGCTCTCGACCGGGCGGTCCGGAAGGCGCTGCTGCCGCACTACCCGGCGCTCGCCGACGTCCACCTGGTGGACTACAAGGTGCGCATCGTGGACGAGCACCTCGGGACGGGGGCCCGGCCGCGGGTCATCATCGAATCGGCGCGGGGCACGGAGCGGTGGAGCACGGTGGGCTGCTCGGAGAACATCATCGAGGCGAGCTGGCAGGCGCTGTGCGACGGGCTGGAGCTGGCGTTGCTCCGCCATCAGGCGGTGGCGAGCGTGACGCTGAAGGTGGAGCCCTCGCCCACGACGCTCGTGACGGAGGGCCCGTAGGCCGTCACCCGGCAGAGCTGCCGCGATCGACCGACCCTATCGCGCTTCCTCGGATTCCGCGGCGCCCTCCCGGGCCAGCAGCTCCCGCTTTCGCTCCACGCCCCAGCGGTAACCGCCGAGCCCGCCATCCTCCCGCACGACCCGGTGGCAGGGAATGACCAGCGCCAGCCGATTGGTGGCGCAGGCCCGCGCTACCGCCCGCGCGGCCGACGGCTGGCCCAGCTCCCGGGCGATCTCGGCGTACGACCGTGTGCTTCCGCGCGGGATCCGCTGCAGCGCGTCCCACACCCGGCACTGGAATGCCGTGCCCCCCACGTCGAGCGGCAGCCGCTCGGCTTCGTCGCCCGCCATCCGGGCGACGACCGCACCGGCCCATCCCCGCAACTCGTCATCCTGGCGCTCGACGTTGGCGGCCGGGTACTCCCGCCGGAGCGCGGCCTCGAGCGAGGCGGCCTCGTCGCCCAGCGTGACCGAGCAGAGACCGCGGTCGGTCGCCGCCACGAGCACGTGGCCAAGGGCGGTCGGAACCGTCGTGAACCGGATGCGCACCCCGCGCCCGCCGCGCTGGTAGGCGCCCGGGGTCATGCCCAGCCGGGAGCGACTCTGATCGTAGACCCGGCTGGGCGAGGAGTAGCCGGCCTCGTAGGTGGCCCGGGTCACGCTGTCGCCCTCCTTGAGCCGAGCCTTCATCCGCTCCATCCGGCGGGCACCAGCATAGGCGCGGGGAGTCACTCCGGTGACCTGCTTGAACGTCCGCTGCAGGTGCCAGGGGCTCACCCCCACCGCGCGTCCGAGCTGGTCCAGGGTCACGGTCTCGTCGAGATGCTCGTCGAGGTAGCGCCGCGCTTCCCGGACCCGGCGGAGCGCGTCGGGCTCGGCCTCGGTCGGCCGGCAGCGGAGACAGGCGCGATACCCGGCGCCCTCCGCGGCAGCCGGAGTGGCGAAGAATCGGACGTGCCGGCGGTGCGGCCGCCGGGACGGGCAGGTGGGCCGGCAGTAGATCCGCGTCGAGGTTACGGCATAGACGAACCGGCCGTCGGCGGCCGCGTCGCGGTCGAGGACGGCGGTCCAGCGCCAGTCGTCCGTGGAGGTTGCGGCGTCGAGAATCATGTGGGGATGGTAGCATCCGGCGCGCCGGCGCACCATCCGGATCTTGCGGCCGAATTCAGGGTCCAGGGTAGCGGGGCCCCGATTTTGGCGGAAGATTTTGCGGGGGTGAGGGAACCTCCGGGCGGCCTGCGTCGTTACAGCCCCAAGTCCGAAAGAGCCGTCTCCCCCACGACAATCCGGTCATGAGCACTGCCGAGCGATACGATGCCATCGTCATTGGGGCCGGTCAGGCAGGGGGACCCCTGGCCTCCGCGCTGGCCCGGAGCGGGCGCCGCACCGCGCTGATCGAGCGAGAGCACGTCGGCGGCACCTGCATCAACGAAGGGTGTACGCCCACCAAGACCATGGTGGCGAGCGCCCGGGTCGCCTACCTCGCGCGGCGGGGTGCCGACTACGGGGTCGGCACCGGCCCCGTCACCGTGGACATGGCTCGGGTGCGCGAGCGTAAGCGTGCTATCGTCAAGAGCTTCCGCGCCGGCAGCCTGCGGCGGGTCGAGGCCACGGAGGGGCTCGAGCTGATCTGCGCCGAGGCGCGATTCACGGGCCCGAAGCAGGTGGCGGTGGACGGGCGGACGCTCGAGGCGGACCTGGTGTTCATCAACACCGGCGGCCGCCCGGCGGCGCCGGATGTCGAGGGGCTCGACCAGGTCCCCTCCCTCGACTCGACCTCCGTCATGGAGCTCGACCTGGTCCCCGAGCACCTGATCGTGCTGGGCGGCGGGTACATCGGGCTCGAGTTCGGCCAGATGTTCCGCCGGTTCGGCAGCCGGGTGACCATCGTCCAGCGCGGCCGCCAGCTCCTGCCGCTGGAGGACGCGGACGTTGCGGAGGCGGTGCTCGGCGTCCTGCGGGAGGATGGGATCGAGGTCCTGCTCGAGGCCGAAGCGGTCCGTGCCGAGCCGTCGGGGAGTGGGGTCCGGCTCACGATCCGGACGCCAGCCGGCGCGCGTACGGTGGAGGGGTCGCACGTGCTGCGCGCCGCCGGCCGGGTGCCCAATACCGATCGCCTGGGCCTTGAAGCTGCCGGTATCGCCATGGATGCCAAGGGGTTCGTCGTGGTGGACCAGACGCTCGAGACCAGTGTTCCCGGCGTCTACGCCCTGGGCGACGTGAAGGGCGGGCCCGCCTTCACCCACATCTCATACGACGACTTCCGGGTGATCCGTACCAATCTGTTACAGGGCGGCCGTGCATGCATCACAGACCGGCTCGTACCCTATGCCGTATTCATCGACCCTCAACTCGGCCGAATCGGATTGTCGGAGCGGGATGCCCGAAAGCAGGGTCGGGCGGTGCGGGTGGCCCGGATGCCGATGAACTACGTCGCCCGCGCCCTGGAGCTCGACGAGCCGCGCGGCTTCATGAAGGCGCTGGTGGACCCCGATTCCCGGCAGATCCTCGGCGCCGCGGTGCTCGGGATCGAGGGGGGCGAGCTGATGGCGGCGCTCCAGCTCGCGATGATGGGGCAGGTGCCATACGACCGGCTCCGGGACGCCGTCTTCGCGCACCCGACCCTCGCCGAATCGCTGAACAATCTCTTCTCGTCGCTCGACGCCTGACGACTCGAGGGGGACCATGACGCTCGTCGCCGTGCCCAGCCGCATCGATCCCGAAGTCATCGCCGACCAGCTGCTCGAGGCCCGGGCTCGCACGCTCCTGCTCGTGGCTCCGCTGAGCGACGAGGAGCTCCGGATGCAGCACGATCCGCTGATGAGCCCGATCCTCTGGGACCTGGGGCACATCGCGCACTTCGAGGAGCTCTGGCTCACGCGCAACCTCGACGGGCCGATCGAGTTCGTCGAGATGCCGGGACTCTACAACCCGTTCGAGCATCCCCGGAGCACCCGCGGCGGCCTGGCGCTCCCCGACCTGGCGCACTCACGCGAGATCATGGACGAGATCCGGGGCCGGGTGCTCGGCCGGCTCGTGACCCTGGACGCGGATGCCGCCAATCCGCTGCTCCGCGACGGCTTCGTGTACCAGATGGTGCTGCAGCACGAGTACCAGCACAACGAGACCATCCTGCAGACCCTCCAGCTCAAGCGCGGCGAGCCCTACACACCGCTGGCGCGGCTCGAGCCCGGGGTCGGCGCGCGGCCCGGCGCCGCGGGGACTGCTCCCGCCGCCCAGAGCGACATGGTCCGCTTTCCCGGTGCCCGCGTCACGATCGGCACCGACGACCGCTCGGCGGCCTACGACAACGAGCGACCGGCGCACGCCGTCGAGGTGGCGCCGTTCTGGATCGATACCCATCCGGTCACCAATCGCGACTTCCTCATCTTCATCGCGGCGGGCGGCTACGAGTCGCCCGAGTACTGGTCGGAAGCCGGCTGGCGGTGGCGGACGGAGGCCGCCGCGGTCGCGCCCAAGTACTGGACCTGGCGCGATGGTGTGTGGAGCACGCGGACCATGGACCGGAGTGGTCCGGTGGATCCCGCGCACCCGGTCTGCCATGTGAGCTGGTACGAGGCCGAAGCGTTCGCGCGGTTCGCCGGCAAGCGGCTGCCCACCGAGATCGAGTGGGAGGCCGCGGCGTCGTGGGATCCGGCGGGCACGAGCCGCGCGTACCCCTGGGGCGATGCGCCGCCCGACCGCACGCTCGCCAACGTCGATCAGCTCGCCTTCGGCACCGCGCCGGTGGGCAGCTATCCGGCCAATGTCTCGCCGATCGGCTGCTCGGGCATGATCGGTGATGTCTGGGAATGGACGGCGAGCGACTTCGGCCCCTGGCCGGGGTTCGAGAGCTTTCCCTATCCCGAGTATTCCGAGGTCTTCTTCGGCACCGAGTACAAGGTCCTTCGCGGGGGCTCGTGGGCCACGCGGCCGGGGGCCGTGCGCAATACGTTCCGCAACTGGGATTACCCCATCCGCCGCCAGATCTTCAGCGGCTTCAGGTGCGCCCGCGATGCCTAACCTTGCCCGTACCCGCGCCTCGCGTCCCGTCGAGCGCGTCCAGAACCCGAGCATGCTCGCGGAGGTGGCCGCCGGCCTGGCGGCGCCTCAGAAGGAGCTCTCCCCCAAGTATTTCTACGACCAGCGGGGGTCGGAGCTGTTCGAGGCCATCACCCGGCTGCCGGAGTACTACCCGACGCGCACCGAGCGCGCGCTGCTCGAGGGCTGGATGCCGGAGCTGATGGCGCAGCTCGGCACCCGGACGCTCATCGAGCTGGGCGCCGGCAATGCGGAGAAGAGCCGGATCATCCTCGACGCGATGCGGGCCACGGGCCTGGCCGAGCTCTACGTGCCGATCGACGTGAGCGCCACGTTCCTGAGCCAGACCGCGGCCCAGCTCCGGCGCGAGTACCCCGGGCTCACGGTCGAGCCGGCGATCGCCGACATCTCGGTCGAGCTCAACCTCCCGCGGCGCATGCCGCGCCCGGCGCTGTTCGCCTTCCTCGGCAGCACGATCGGGAACTTCTACCCGCCCGCGGCCATCCGGCTGCTGGCGCGGGTGCGCGCGGCCATGGGTCCCGGCGACCGGTTCCTCATGGGCGTCGACCTGAGGAAGGAGATCGCCCGGATCGAGGCGGCCTACAACGACAGCCAGGGCGTCACGGCCGAGTTCAACCGGAACATGCTGCTGGTGCTGAACCACGAGCTGGGCGCGGATTTCGATCCCCGCACGTTCGAGCACCGGGCCGTGTACGACACGGTGGCCCACCGGATCGAGATGCACCTCGTCTCCACCCGCGACCAGGTCGTCACCATTCCCGGGATGGAGCCGGTCGCATTCAGGCAGGGCGAGTCGATCCGCACCGAGATCAGCACCAAGTACGATCGCGCGAGCGTCGCCGCGCTGTTCGACGCCGCGAATCTCCGGATCGAGGCCTGGCCCACCGACCCGACGACGCCGTTCGGCCTGGTCGTGGGAGCACCCGTATGAGCGCGCTCACCCGGGCCGCCCTCGCGGCCGACCTCGAGACGCAGGCCTTCGGCGCGCCGCCGAGCGCCTCGCTCACGCCCCGCCGCCTGGGGGCCGAAGCCGAGTTCATCCCGATCGAGACCTCCACCTGGCGGCGCTGCCCGCTCGAGGGCGATGGTCCGGCGGCGCTGCTCCCGTTCGTCCGCCGGTACGGCGGCCGCCAGGGCTGGGCCGAGACGCGCACCGCGAAGGGCACGCCCTGCTTTACGCTGCCGGGCGGCGGCACGCTCACCTTCGAGCCCGGCGGGCAGATCGAGTACAGCTCACCCCCGTGCCGCTCGCCGAGCGCGCTGCTGGCGCTGCTCCGCTCGGTCGTGCTGCCGCTCCGCGCGGCGGCCGCGGGCGAGGGTATCACGCTGCTCGCGGCGGGCATCGATCCCACGGGTGACGCCGATGCCGCGCCGCTCCTGCTCCGGACCAAGCGCTACGAGCGGATGGCCGAGTATCTCGCCCGCCGCGGGCCCGCGGGCGCGAGGATGATGCGGCAGACCGCCTCGTTCCAGATGGCGCTCGACATGGACGACGAGCCGTGGCTTCGCTGGCGGGTGCTGAACGCGGCCGCGCCGTACGTCACGGCGATCTTCGCCAACTCGCCGGTCTACGATGGCGTGGACACCGGCGGCCCCAGCGTCCGGGCGCAGGTGTGGCGAGCGCTCGACCCGGCGCGGACCGGCCTGCCCTGGAGCGAGCGGGAGCCGGTCGGCGCCTATCTCGACTTCGCGCTCGACGCGCCGGCGATCATGCTGCCGGCGGTGGACGGCGAGCACCGGCGCTTCGGCGAGTGGATCGCGCGCGCGGAGGTGACGCTGGACGAGTGGCACGATCACCTGACGACGCTCTTCCCCGAGGTGCGTCCGCGCGGCCATTTCGAGCTCCGCTCGGCCGATGCGGTGGCGCCCGAGTGGTACGCCGCCCCGCTCGCGCTGGCCGCCGGGATCACGTACGACTCGGGCGCGATCCGGGCCGCGGCCGACCTGCTGGGCATGCCCGACCTCGGTGTGCTCGAGCGGGCCGGGCGGGTGGGGCTCCGGGATCCGGAGGTCGCGCGGGTGGCGGGGGACCTGGTGCAGATTGCGCTCGATGGGTGCCGTGGGCTCGGCCCGGGGTACTTCCATTCCGCCGATCTGGAGCAGGCGCGGGCGTTCTTCGACCGCTACACGCGGCGGGGGCGCTGTCCGGCGGATGACCGGCACTCGGCGGAGGTGGCGGCGTAGGGGGCGGGGCCGCTCGGGATGACGCACGGCCTCAGCTCGCCGGCACGTAGCTCCGACTCGGATCCTCTCCGCACGCCGTCCACACCGTCCTGATGTATCCCCCGTCCGCCAGCGTCGCATGGATCTCCCCCGACGCGATCTTTCTCTCCGTCGTGCACGACGCATCCCACACCAGCGGCTCCACCGTCGTGACCGTGAACGTCAGGCTGGTCGTGCCCCGGCTCCAGGTGAAGGTGCCGCTCTTGGTGAACGTCCCGTCCGGGAGCGGCGCCCCGAATGCGAGGCTCTCGCCCGGCGCCGGCGTGAACGTCAGCAGCAGGTTGTGCACGACCGTCGCGTCGGCGCGGCCCGGCGCACTCCGCACCACCGTGATCGCGTTGCTGAGCGTGGCGCCGGAGGCATTGCCGGTGAGCGTGCGCGTCCCGTTCCGGACCGCCGTGTAAGTGCGGGTGGCGTTCGGGCTCGTGAACGCGAACGTGAAGTCGTTCAGCGTGGCCGTCGCGGCGAGGTCCGGCGCGTCGGGCGTGGGATCGCTCAGCACGATCGTGCCGGTCACTTCGAGAGTGCCGCCCCGGAAGCCCGTGAAGCTGCAGGCCGGCAGCGCGAAGGTGTAGGTGGCGGCATCGGGCGCCAGGTCGCCGTCGGTGTCGGTCTGGTCGTCCACCGTTGCGCAGCCCGCCGGCGCCGTCGGCGAGACGACGCCCTGAGCCGCCGGGTTCGTGAGAGCACTCACTGCCTGCTCGACCTCGTCGCCGGCCGCCGCCCCGATGTCGCTCACGTCGGCGGCGGAGATCGCGGTGCCCGGGGACGGGGTGGTCGAGTCGCTGCACGCACTCACCAGGAGGAGTGCCGCTCCGCCCGCGAGCGTAGAGGCGCGTACGGCCCAATGAGTTCGGCGCATGGTCCAAAGCTCCTTCCCGACCGGGTTCGAGGGACGTCGATGTCGTGGGTGTCTGATGCGGCAAGGGGACGAGCCCCGGCCGGGTTCGTTAAGGCCAGGCCGGGTGTGAGGGGTGTCACGAATTGCACCCGGGTCTCGCCCTAACTTCACCGTCTCCGTTTCGATCACTCCAGCACGCCGCCAGGCGCAGCTGTCACTTTGGACTTCGAGGATCTTCATGAAAAAGAACGACTCCCGCGACCTCGCCGCCGATCAGGACACGACCGGCCGCACCGTCGTCGGCATGTTCACCAACCGCCCGGATGCCGAAGCGGCCATCCGCGAGCTCAAGGCCGCCGGCTTCGGCGAGGACCGCATCGGCGTCGCGCTCCAGAATCGCGATGAGCAGCGCGACCTGATGGAAACGACCGGCACCGAAGCCGCCGAAGGGGCCGCCAAGGGCGCCGTCAGCGGCGGGGTCGTGGGCGGTCTCATCGGCCTGCTCGGCTCGCTGCTGATTCCCGGCGTGGGTCCGATCGTCGTGGGCGGCGTGCTCGCCTCGACGCTGACCGGCGCCGGGATCGGCGCCGCCACGGGCGGGGTCATCGGCGCGCTCGTCGGCCTTGGCGTGCCGGAGGACGACGCTCGGCACTTCGACGAGGGACTGCGGAGCGGGCGGACCCTGGTGACGGTGGATGCCGGCAGCCGGACCGGTGAGGCCCTGGCCATCCTCGACCGCCACGGCATGGACTTCGGTCCGTCGGGCGCGTCGCGCTACGAGCTGGTCGACGTCGAGATCGACGAGGACGTCGGTGAGGACATCGACCGGGCTCGCATCGAGGCGATCGATGCCGGCGCCGCCGGCAGCCGGCCGGGCCGCGCCGCCCCGGGCAGGCGATATCGGGGCCGGGAGCGGCGCGTCACGCAGGATGCGCTGTACGCCGGACCGGAGCGCCGACTCGCGGGCGTCTGAGCGGCGCCGGTGAGCAAGGGACGGGGGAGGGCGCATGGCGCTCTCCCCCGTCCTGCTGTCAGATTACCGCCTTCCCCACGAGGAGCCACCGTGAAGCTCGTCCGCGTCCATCGCCACGGCGGCGCCGAGGTCCTGGAGCTGGAAGAGAGCGAAGTGCCGCGGCCCGGTCCCGGTCAGGCACTCCTCCGGATCGAGGCCACCGGCGTCAATTTCGTCGAGATCTACCACCGCACGGGCCTGTACAAGCTGCCGCTCCCCTTCATCCTGGGCAACGAAGCGGCCGGCACGATCGAGGCGATCGGCCCCGGCGTGACCACGGTTCGTCCCGGTGATCGCGTGGCGTCGCTCAACGTGCTCGGCGCCTACGCCGAGTACGCCCTCGCGGAGACCGAGCGCCTCGTGCCGGTGCCCGACGGGGTGAGCACCCGGCAGGCCGCGGCCGTCCTGCTCCAGGGCGTGACCGCCCAGTACCTCTCCGCGACCACCTTCCCACTGCAGCGGGGCCAGACCTGTCTGGTGCATGCGGCGGCAGGCGGAGTCGGCCTGCTCCTGTGCCAGATGGCGAAGCGCCGCGGGGCCCGGGTCATCGCGACGGTCTCGACCGAGGAGAAGGCGGCGTTGGCCCGTGAGGCGGGCGCCGATGACGTCATCCTGTATACCCAGACCGACTTCGTGGCCGAGGTCAAGCGCCTGACGGCCGGCGCGGGCGTCCACGTGAACTACGACTCGGTCGGGCGCACCACCTTCGCCAAAGGCCTCGACTGCATGGTGCCGCGCGGCACGATCGTGCTGTATGGCCAGAGCAGCGGGCCGGTGGAGCCGTTCGAGCTCCAGCTCCTCGCGCAGAAGGGCTCGCTCTACGTCACCCGGCCGACCGTGGGCCACTACGTCCCGACCAGGGCCGAACTGCTCGAGCGGGCCGGGGAGGTGCTCGGCGCGGTTGCTTCGGGCGCGCTCAAGGTGCGGATCGGGCATGAGTTCCCGCTGGTGCAGGCGGCCGACGCTCAACGGGAGCTCGAGGGACGCCGCACGACGGGCAAGGTGCTGCTGATCCCGTGAGCGGGCCGAGCGGGGTCGAGCTGGAGCCGCTGCCCGCGCTGGTCTCCACTGCCTGGCTCGCCGAACGGCTGGGGCGGCCGGGGCTCCGCGTGCTCGACGCCTCCTGGCACCTCCCGACGGCCGGCCGCGACGGCGCCGCCGAGTATGCCGC
>DASSYY010000077.1:0-6230 GCA_035703025.1 Gemmatimonadales bacterium
GGTGCCGATCCGGTAGGTCGCGATGCTGGCCCCGGAGCCGCCATCCTCGTCCCGGCCGCCGAGGAGGTAGACGACGGATTGGCCGGACGCGTCGGGCACCACGCCGGCCGAGAGCTGGTTGACGAACAGGTAGTTCGGGGGCGCGGCCTTCAGCGTCCAGGTGTTCGGGGAAAGGGCGGAGGCGACCGCTGCGGCGGGCGCGAGCTCCGTCCCGGACTCGGGTTGTGTCGGGGTGCGGTCCTCACCGCAGGCGGCGAGGGCGAGCGAGCCGAGTGCGAGCACCAGCGGGACGGGGGGCGAGCGGAACATAGGGCTGCTCCTGGGGGAGGATCGAAGCTACCTGAGCCAACCTACCCCCAGGCCCTCAAGCGGATCTCAAGCGAGGTCACTCCTCCCGCATCACCGCCCGCCGGACGATCACGGTGATGTTGTCGCTCCCGCCGCCGTCCAGCGCCTCCTGGACCAGGTCCTCGCACACCTGCTTCGAGGAGGTCATCGAGCGCAGGTGCTCCCGGATGCGCTCGTCCGAGACGTGGCGGAAGAGTCCGTCGCTGCAGAGCAGCACCACGTTGCCCCAGGCGAGGTCCATGCGGGTGACCACCGGCGCGGTCTGCCGGCCGCCGATCGAGCTCGAGAGGGTGTGGGCGAGCCTGGTGGTCGACGCCTCCGTGCGGCTCAGCACCCCCAGGTCCACGAGCTCCTGGGCCATGGTCTGGTCGTGGGTGAGCTGGACCAGCTCGCCGTCGCGGAGCAGATAGCACCGGCTGTCACCCACCTGCAGCAGGAAGGCACGCGGCCAGACGCCGAGGTAGAGCGTCAGGGTCGTGGCCATCCCGCGGCGGTCCGGGTTCTCCTCGCCCCGGCGAATCAGCTCGGCATGGCACTGGGCCGCGACGTCCTCGAGCGAGTCGGAGAACTCGCGCTCGTCGGTCGAGCCGGCCGCATAGTAGCAGCGCATGCTGCGGGCGACGTACTGGCCTACGGCCTCCAGTGCCGCCCGGCTCGCCTCCTCGCCCTTGGTACCGCCGCCCACGCCGTCCGCCACCATCATGAGCAGCGCCAGCCGCTGGCTGTCGGCCATGAGGCTCTCGGGTGACGGCAGGCTGGTTTGCTGCACGACCATCTGCTTGCGGAGGGCGCAGATCAGGAAGTGATCCTGGTTTTCGGTGCGGACCTTCCCGGGGTGGGTCAGGCCGTACACGTCCATCTCGTCGTCCCGCGGCTTGCGGGCGGGGGCGGGGGCGGTCGCGGTGGCAGGACCGGCGGACGGCGCGGATGTCTGCGGGGCGGTCATGGTCGACCTCCTGCACCCCCTGCGGGGGGGCGCGTCCCCAATGTGCAGCGCGGGCCGCGTCCGGGCCAGTCCCGGCCGGCGGCGGCTCCCGATCTGGCCGCCGGCGCGGGAAGCGATACTTTGGGTCAGGGCTGGAATGCTCCACCCCGGGGGGAGGCACCATGCGGTTGGGCTCCTGCAGGATGCTGGGCGCGGCGTTGCTGGGCCTACTGGGCTGCGGCGACGGCGGCACCGGACCGGCGGGCGACAATGACGGCGCGCGCCTGGCCAGCGAGTTCGAGCGCCTCGCCGACTCGGTGGACGACGCCGGCTACTCGCCCACCGCCGAAGCGCTCCGCCACGCCGCCGAGATCGTCCGGCTCACCGGCCACGCGACGCCGGTCACCCTGACCATCGACGGCGCGAGCCGGAGCTTCCTCGCCGTCGCCGAGCAGCTCGACTTCCCCAACCTCGTATGCACCTGGCCCGGCGACAGCGGGGTCGCGCCGCCGGGCGACACCGTGGTGGTCTGGCCCCCCGACAGCGGCGGCGGCACGTCCTCCGGCGGCATGCTCACCGCCGCCGACAGCCTCCTGAACCCACCGGTTCCCGGCACCCCCGGCGAGTGCACCGAGATCGGCGTCTACTCGATGCGGACGCTCATCGCCTGGGAGCCCGAGCGGATGGCGGAGGTCGTGCGCGTCGTGGCCGACGTCGGCAGCAACGCGGTGGAGACCGGAGTTCCCGACGTGATGACGGGGCTTCCCACCAATACCAGCGCCGGTGAGACCGACCCGGGCGCCGCCCCGCCGGCCCCGGGCGACTCCGCGGTCGGCGGTGGCGGCGGCGGGGGGACCGGCGGCTTTCCCGGCTTCATGGGCGAGTACCTGGTGCGCGAGCTGGGGAGCTGGTACGCCGTCGAAGGGACCCAGACGAACGCGCTCGCGCAGTCGGGCGGCGCGTGCACGTCCGATCACGCGAGCTTCGACTGGGCGGAGTTCAGCTGCGAGGCAGCCGAGTTCCGGTTCGAGTTCGCGATGCGGGTGGAGCCGCTCCGCATCGGGGGAGGGCCGGAGCCGGTGCCCGAGGGAGAGCCGTTGTCCGACCAGCCCGAGGGGAGTCACGACCTCGCGATGGCCGCGACCACCGTGGACGGGGCGCGGCTCACGGTCGTCGCCTGGACGCCACCGCCGCTGCCCGGGCCGCTGCCGCCCGACTCGGCGATGGCGGGGCGCTGATCGCGCCGGCTACTTGCCGGCCGCCGCCGCGAGCCGGTACTCGCCTTTGACCTCCCACGCCACCTTGCCGTCCGGCGTGAACGTGCCCTTGCACGTCCCCTTGCCCTTGATGTCCTTCAGCTTGCCGGTCCCGCCGGTGAACTTCCAGGTACACTCGCCGCTGACGGGCGCGCCGTTCTTGAGCGCCGTCGTCCCCTTGAAGTGCACGAAGTACTTGTCGCCGTTGCCGACGGTGCCGACCCCGTAGCCGCGGTCCTGGGAGGTGTTGCCGGTCGCGTCCGACGTGACCGCATCGTCCTCGGCCTTCAGGCGCTCCCCTCCGATGCTGCCCTCCGACCACGTGCACTTGACCGCCATGAGGGACATGGCGTGACTGGCGGTATCGGCGACCGGCAGCATGTGGGCCGGGTCGGGCTTGGCGCACTCCATCCGGCCGGCGAGCTTCATCGGCGTCTGGGCGGCACCGGTCGTGGCCAGCGCCAGCAGCGCGCATACGGGCAAGAGTGTGGTTTTCATGGGATACCTCGGTGTCATGAGCTCTGCCGCCGCCCGACGATGGGTGCCCGGTCGCCCGGGCAGGAAGTCTGGACGGGCGGTCATTGGCGGGATCGTCCTGCCTGCACAAACTGAGACATACTACCGCACCACCGACGATTGATTCGGACCGTGACCGAATGGAGACCCCATGCTCGAGCTTCGCCCGACCTGCGAGAACTGCAACAAGGCGCTTCCACCCGACGCGATCGAAGCCCGCATCTGCACCTACGAATGTACGTTCTGCGCCTCATGCGTCGATGGCGTTTTGGGCAACGTGTGTCCCAACTGCGGCGGCGGCTTCGTGCCCCGGCCGATCAGGCCGGCGCGGAACTGGAAGAACGACAACTTTCTCGGCAAGGATCCGGCGAGCACCGTGGTGCGACACCGGCCGGTAGATCCCGCCGTGCACAAGCGGTTCTCGGCGGAGCTCCGGTCCATCCCCCCGGAGCGACGCTAGGTCCGCCGCCCCCGCTCACTCCCCGCCGAGCCGCCGGGCCAGGGCGAGGAACCGGGCGTCGTCCCTGAACGGCGCGAGCCGTGGATCGATCAGCAGGTAGGCCAGCACGGTAGAGCGTTCCTCGTACGCGCGCTCGAGATAGCGGAGCGCCTGGTCGCGCTCGCCGAGGCCGGCGTGGACCAGCGCGAAGTAGTAGGAGGGCACGTAGCTCCGGTCGGCGGTTGCGCGGAGCGTATCCAGGATGGTCCGCGCCCGGGCGCGCTTGCCGGCGATCGCGTAGGCATGGCCGAGCGACGACCTCCGGTTGAGGCTGCCGCCGCTGATCGGCTCCAGGATCGCGATCGCGTCGCCCGGCCGTCCCTGCTGTTCGGCCACCAGCGCCCGGCCCCACTTTGCCAGCCCGTCGGTGGAGTCGCGCGTGAGGACCTCCCGCAGCCGGCCGTCCGCCTCGTCGTACCGGCCCGCGAAGTAGTCGAGCAGGGCCCGGTTCGACTGCAGCGGCAGCGAGAGCGGATCCAGTTCCACGGCCCGCCCGAGCTGCGCGATGGCCTCGTCGAGCCGGCGCCGTGACGCGAGGAAGCGGCTGTAGGAGAAGTACGCGTCGGCATAGCTGGGCCGCAGCTCGAGGGCGCGCCGGAACTCCTGCTCGGCGGCGCGCCAGTCCCACTCGTAGTAGGCGCGGATGTAGGCGTTGACCGCATGCGCTTCCGCCAGCGTCTCGTCGAGCTCGAGGGCCCGGACCAGCGCCGCCCGGGCCTTGGGCAGCACCTCCGCCGGCGGAACGTCGGTGAAAAACGGCAGCGACGTGTAGTAGTTGGCCAGGCCCACGTAGGGCGGGGCCCAGTCGGGAGCGATGCGGCCCGCCTGCTCGAACTGGGCCCGCGCCTGCTCGACCTCGCCGCGCTCCAGGTGGAAGCGGCCGCGAAGGTAGGCCTCGTACGCCCGCTGATCCACCTCATGGCGCGCGTCGAGGCGGCTGCGCTCGGCGCCCTCGAGCCGGGCGCTGATCGAGCCGGTGATGGCCGTGACGATCTCCCGCTGCAGGTCCGGCAGCTCGCCGAGGCGGCCCTGATACTCCCGCGTGAAGAGCAGGGTGCTGTCCGGCGCGCGGAGGAATCGCACGCTCACCCGTACCGTATCGCCCACCCTCCGGATCGAGCCCTTCACGACGCCTTCGACGCCCAGCTCGCGCGCCAGCTCGGCCAGCGGCCGCCCGGTCTCCTGAGCTACGGTTCCCGAGGACCGCGAGATGACCTTGAGCGAGGCGACCTGCGCCAGGTCGGCCGTGAGGCCCTCCGTGATCCCCTCGCCGAGGTAGGCGCTGTCCGGACTGCCCGCGAGATCCTGAAACGGGAGCACCGCGACCGCGGTGATCGCGCTCGGGGCGGGGTCGGCGCGGCGCGTCCGCCCGGCCGAGAACCACCACGCCGCCGTGGCCACCAGCACACCGGCTCCGAGCGCGGCCAGCGCTCTCCGGCGCGCGCGGGGCTCGGGGTGCCCGGGCACCGGAGCGGACACCGCGGGCCGGTCCGACGTGACGTCGGGCGACTCCAGCGCGTCCACGAACCGCTGCATCGACGCGAAGCGATCGGCGGGCACCTTCGCCATGGCCCGCACGATGGCTGCCTCCATCCCCACCGGCACCGTCTGGCGAACCACCCGGAGGCTGGGCACGGGCTCGAGCGAGTGCCGGGCGAGGACCAGGTGGGAAGTCGGCCCGGTAAAGGGCGGCTGACCGCTCAGCATCTCGTACAGGGTGCACGCCAGGCTGTACTGGTCGCTGCGAGCGTCGGCCGCGCCACCGCCGGCCTGCTCCGGGCTCATGTACTGCGGGGTGCCGACGACCATGCCGCTGAGCGTGAGCTGGTCCGCGTTCGCGGCGTACAGCGCCCGGGCGATGCCGAAGTCGGCGACGACGGCCTGGTCGCCGGAGAGCATGATGTTCTCCGGCTTGATGTCCCGGTGGACGACGCCGTGCTCGTGGGCGTACTGCAGCGCGCTGCCGACTTCGCGGGTGATCCGGAGCGCGGCGTCGAGCGGAAGCTGCCCTTCGCGGGCGAGCCGCTGCCGGAGCGACTCGCCCTCCGCGAACGGCATCACGTAGAACAGCAAGCCGTCGGCCTGCCCCGAGTCGTACAGCGGGAGAATGTGGGGGTGCTGGAGGGACGCGGCGATCTCGATCTCGCGGAGGAACCGCTCGCTCCCGAGAAGGGCCGACAGCTCGGGCTTGAGCAGCTTGATGGCGACGCGCCGGTGGTGCTTCAGATCCTCGGCGAGAAAGACGACGGCCATGCCGCCGCGGCCGAGCTCTCGCTCGACGCGGTATCGATCGCCGAGCGCCGCCGCGAGCTGCTCGAGGAGTTCCATGGCCGCCCTCTCCGTGGGGAGAGAATGTGTCCCGCGGAATCGGGGCGGGCAAGGAAGCCGTGGCCAGGGCGCGCTACTCGGGTGCTTCCCGCGCGGCCGCCGGCGTCTCGAGCCGCATTTCGTTCGTCTGCGCGAAGCCCAGGCGCTCGTAGAGGCGGCGGCCCTCGTCCGAGGCGTGCAGGACGATCCGGCGCACTTTCCGCTCGGCCAGTTCGGCCAGGACCGACCGCATCAAGGCTTCGCCCACCCCCTGTCGTCGCCACGCCGGCTCCACGTAGACGTTGAGGACGATGGCCTCGGGGCCGAGCTCGAGGCTGCCGCCCGGCGGGCCGGGGCGGGGAAGAATCGGCCGCAATTG
>DASSYY010000145.1:0-2174 GCA_035703025.1 Gemmatimonadales bacterium
GGTGCGGCCGGCGTCGAACAGCTCGAACACGGTGCCGGTGTAGTATGCGAGGCCGCGAACGATCGTGAGATCGACCTCGACGAACGGGCCGAGGCCCATCGCCCCCAGCGCGTCCACGATCCGGCCGAGCGGAACACCGGCCTCCGCACCGCCAGCGACTCGGGCAAGCGCTGCCTGGACCGCCGACAGTCCGCGGAGCCCTGCCACCTCGAACACCCGGGCGACCACGTCCGCGCCGACGCCGGCCCCCTCGAGCTGCGCCGCGAGGGCGCTGCGATCGAACCGCTCGATCTTGTCCACCGCCTGATAGGCGGCGCCGAGTTGCGGCTCGGTCACGCCCGCCCCGAGCAGCAGTGCCCGGAGCACCCGCCGGTCGCTGAGCCGCACGCGCACGTCCGCCGGCCCGAGACCGAAGGCCCGCATGACGTCGAGCGCCAGGGCGATGATCTCGGCATCGCCGAGCGGCCCGGGCTCGCCGATCAGGTCGCAGTTGAGCTGGAAGTGCTCTCGAAGCCGCCCCCGTTGCTGCCGCTCGTAGCGGAAGAGCTGCGGGATGGCGAACCAGCGAATCGGCTTCTTGAGCCCGTTGGCGCGCGCCGCCACCATCCGGGCGAGGGTGGGCGTCATCTCCGGGCGGAGCGCTACGTCGCGCCCGCCCTTGTCGGTGAAGTTGTAGAGCTGCCCCACGATCTCGTCGCCGCTCTTGGCGGTGTAGAGCTCGAGCGGCTCGAGCGGCGGACCGTCGTACTCCTCGAACCCGTACCGCATCGCCACGGTCCGCCAGGTCCGGAAGATGTGGGTGCGCAGCGCGAGATCGGCGGGGTAAAACTCCCGAAAGCCCGGCAGGGCCTTGGTTTGCATGGGGAGAACATAGCGGGGTCGGAGGGCCTACACCACCTCCATGCCGAGCGCCGCCATCACGTCCCCGACGGTGTGGAACGAGCCCGTCACGAGCACCGTTCCGGCCCCTTGTTGCACGATCTCGAGCGCGTCGGCGAACTCGGGCACCAGCGTCCAGGAGGCCCGTGCGGGAGGCCGGCCGCGGTCACGGAGCCAGCGGCGGAGCCACACCGCGTTCCAGCCCCGGCTGGCGGCGGTAGGGGCCACCGTGAGGGTGCCGCGATCGATCACCCGGTCGAGCTGCACCAGCATCTCGGGCCATTCCTTGTCGCCGAGGATCGAGACCAGCGCGTGGAGGGGGCGCGGCGGCCGCAGCGTCTCGATGGCCTTGATCAGGGCGCGGATGCCGTCCGGGTTGTGGGCGACGTCGAACAGCCACTTTCCCCGCCGGTCCAGCCGTCCGGGGACGTGCGCCGACCCGAATCCGGCCTCGATGGCCGCGAGCGGGGGGCGGTAGGGCGCAGGCAGCGCCATCAGGATGCCGTAGGCCACGGCGGCGTTCCGGCGCTGGTGCGGCCCCGCCAGGCTCAGCGGCCCGGCCCATTCGTACTCCGGCGGCAGGACCCGCACGTCGGCCCGCCCGTCGGCCTGCGCCCGCGCCACCGCCTTCCTCGCCTCGCGCCGGAGCACGTTCACCAGCGCCGGATCGCGCTCGCCCACGATGAACGGGACGCCCGGCTTGGCGATCCCGGCCTTCTCGGCGGCGATGAGCTCCAGCGTATCGCCCAGGTACTTCATGTGGTCGCGCTCGATCTTGGTCACGGCGCTCACCAGCGGCCGCAGCACGTTGGTGCTGTCGAGCCGGCCGCCGAGACCCACTTCGGCGACGACGATCTCCGCGCCGCGCGCGGCGAAGTCCGCGAAGGCGATCGCGGTGGTGGCCTCGAAGAAGGTCGCTTTCCGCTCGAGGATGAGCGGCCGCAACCGCTCGGTCCACATCGCGAGGGCGTTCTCGGCTATCGGCACGCCGTCCACCCGGATGCGCTCGCGGAACGACGCGAGGTGCGGCGATGTGTAGAGCCCGACCCGCCAGCCGGCCTCGCGGAGCGCCGAGGCCACGAGGGTCGAGACGCTCCCCTTCCCGTTCGTCCCGCCCACATGCACCGACGGCATGACCTCGTGCGGATTGCCCACGGCCTTGAGCAGAGCGCGCGTGGTGGCGAGCCCGAACTTGATGGTGGTCGTTCGGGGGAAGAGAAATGCGAGGGCGTCGGGGTAGGTCAGCATGGCGGTCAGGCGGCCAGGCGGGCGGGCGGGAGGAGCGTCAGGCGCAT
>DASSYY010000236.1:0-5457 GCA_035703025.1 Gemmatimonadales bacterium
GGCAGCACGCTCGAGCTGTCGGGTGTGCACCAGGTCAAGCTCGACGCGGTCCACGGGCGCGACGACCTGAGCCGGGGCGACGTGGTGAGCTGGCCGGAGGCCATCGGAGGCGCGGCGCAGCGATTCACCTTTCCTGACGCAGGCGGGTGGGCGGTCAGGCTGTTCGGCGACCTCGCCCCGAACGGCCACGTGACGCTGACCGATCCGCGGCAGGGTGAGCGACTGGAGATCGCGGTCGACCCGGCGACGGTGCCGCAGGTCGGGGTGTGGATCAACCTCGGCGGATGGGGAGCCGAAGGGCGGACGCCGCCCTACAACCTGGCGGTCGCCCCGTGCATCGGCGCGCCGGATCGCCTGGAGGACGCGGTGCTCGGTTGGGGAACGGGGCAGATACTGGCGCCGGGGGAAGAGCGGCGGTGGGAGATGGAGGTGCGGCTGCCGGAGCCCGGCGAATCACCGTGAGCCGGTCGGGCGAGTCGCCCTCAGGGTGAATCGGACGTCCGCCGCGGCGGATCCTCCGCCCGCTCCAGCCTGACGTCGGCGAACGACGCCGGGTCCTCGATCGGCTCGAGGTGCGTGAACACGCTGCAGTTCGGCACCGCGCCACGCACCTCCTCCTCGATCTGCTCGAGCAGGTCGTGCCCCCGCTGCACCGACCAATGCCCCGGCACCAGCACGTGGAAATCGATGAACCGCCACGCTCCCGCCTGGCGGGTCCGCAGGGCGTGGAACCGAACGCCGTCGGCCGCATGGCGGCCGAAGATGTCGGAGATTCGGCGCAGGAGGTCCTCGGGGATCGCGGTGTCGAGCAGTCCCAGCAGCGAGCGGCGAAGAATGCTCACCCCGGTCCGCACGATGTTGAGCGCGACGGCGATGGCGATGATCGGGTCCAGGCGCTGCCAGCCGGTCAGCGCGGAGGCGCTGACGCCGATGATGACCCCCGCCGAGGTCCAGACGTCGCTCATCAGGTGATGGGCATCGGCCTCGAGCGTAATGGACTGGTGGCGGCGGCCCGCGCGAAAGAGGGTCCGGGCGACGAGCAGGTTGATGATCGAGGCGACGACGGAGATGCCCGCGCCGATCTCGATCTGGTGGATGGGCCGCGGGGCGAGCAGGCGCACGACCGAGGTGTAGATGATGCTCGCCGCGGCGAGCATGATGAGCGCGCCCTCGAAGCCGCTCGAGAAGTACTCGGCCTTGCTGTGCCCGTAGCGGTGATCCTCGTCCTCGGGCCGCGCGGCCGCGGACAGCGCGATGAACGCCACGATGGCCGCGGCCAGGTTCACCAGCGACTCGAGCGCGTCCGACAGGAGGCCCACCGACCCGGTGAGCACATAGGCGCCGCCCTTGAGCGCGATCGTGCCCACCGCGGCCACGATCGAGATGGCGGCATAGCGGCGGAGCGAGGCGCGGTCTCCCATGCCTACGCGGCGGCCGGCGGCAGCATGCGCAGCACCTCGGCGATGGTCAGCGGCGAGCTGCCCTCAGCGCGGTTGTTGACGAGCAGGTACGCGGGGATGCGCGTCCGGACCGCGGTCTCGATGAGTCGCACGAGATCCGCCCGGAGCGCCGGCGACGGATCCCGGATGCGGTCGTACGGCGCGAACGCATCGACCGCTTCGTCGTAGGTGCGTCCCGGCTGAAGCAGCGCCCGGGCCACGAGGAACGAGCCGGACACGGCGCCCGGCAGGTCCAACTGATCGCCGATCGACGGCATGCGGGTCCAGGAGTTGAAGACGTGGGCCACCCCGTGCTCCCGCAGCACCGCGAAGTACATGGGGGTGAGGAATTCCTCGTTCCGGATCTCGACCGCGTACTGGCCGTCGCGCGGCAGGGCGCCGAAGAACTCGTCCAGCCGGTTGGCGAACTGCTCCGGCGCCAGCCCGCTGGACCGGCCGACCGTCTGGAACTCGAAGACAAACGGCCCCGCGTGATCGGCGAAGTACTGCCGGTACGGCTCGTAGACCGCTTCCAGAAACAGGTCGGCGTGCAGGAAGTCGGGATTGAGCTGGCCGGCCCGGGCCTTGTCCTGCGCCTTGGTGAAGGTATGCACCGTGAGCTGGTTCCATACTTTGCTCACGCACGGGAAGCCCGGCGACAGATGCTCGGCATAGGCCCCGAGCACGGCGTCGGTCGGGGGCGCGTAGAAGCTGGAGTCGATCCCGACGGTGCGGAAGAGGGGAAAGGCGGCGTACTCCTCCAGCATCCTCGCCGAGGCGCCCCGGCCCTGGTAGTCCCGGTGATAGACCAGGCCGCGCCACCCCGGATAGTTCCACGAGGATGCACCGAACCGGACGTGGGCGGGCAGGCGCGCGGCCAGGGCGCCGAGCTCCTCCTCCGCTATCGGGGCACGATCCGGAATACCTCGCCCTCCGCGCTCAGGACATATGGCTCGCCGGCGGCGTCCTGGCCGAAGCTGGGAACGGCGCCCCCGGGAGCCAGCGTCGACCACTGCTGTGGATCCACGGCCTGGCCA
Source organism: Gemmatimonadales bacterium (assembly GCA_035703025.1). Taxonomy (GTDB): domain Bacteria; phylum Gemmatimonadota; class Gemmatimonadetes; order Gemmatimonadales; family GWC2-71-9; genus CAVVWJ01. The sequence goes on from DASSYY010000236.1 coordinate 2,477, forward strand.
TCCTGCAGTCGAAAGCTGCGGACCCACCCCCGGCAGTAATCGGCGTAGAAATAATGCCCCTGCAGCTCGGGAATGGCAGCACCCCGGTACACGAAGCCGCCGGTGATCGAGCAGCCCTCGTCGTGCGAGTACTCGAGGACCGGCGGCGTCAAGCCGCTCTGGTCGCAGCCGGCGGCCCCGTAGCAGTGCCGCCCCTCGGTCACGCTCCAGCCGAAGTTGAGGCCTCGGCCGGCCCCATCGGCCGCGGTGGCCACGTCCACCTCCTCCCAGGCGTTCTGGCCGACATCGGCGATGTACAGGTCGCCGGTGGCGGCATCGAAGGTGAACCGCCAGGGGTTCCGGAGGCCGTAGCTCCAGACTTCCGGGCGCGCGTCGGAGCGGCCGACGAAGGGGTTGTCCGCGGGGACTGTGTACGCCGTGCCGCTGGTGACGTCTAATCTCAGAATGTCCCCGAGGAGGTCGGTCACCGACTGGCCCCTCCCGCCCGGGTCGCCGCCGCCGCCGCCGTCACCCAGGCCGATGTACAACATCCCGTCCGGACCGAAGAGAATCTGGCCGCCGTTGTGATTGGCGAACGGTTGCTCGACCGTCAGCAGGATCGTCTCGCTGGCGGGGTCCGCCTGATCGGGATCGCCCGCCGACACATGGAAGAGCGAGACAACCGTGTTGCCGCTGACGTCCGTATAATGGACGACGAACCGCCCGTTGGTGGCGTAGCCGGGGTCGAACGCGAGGCCGAGCAGGCCCTGCTCGGCGCCGGTGGCAACGCGTCCGGCGAGGCTCAAGTACGGTGCAGGCAGCAACGCTCCGTCCTTGACGACCCGGATGGCGCCACCCTTCTCCACGATGAAGAGCCGGGTGTCGCCGGCGGGGGCAGTCAGGTAGAGTGGGAAGTCGAGCCCCGAGGCGACCGGCTCCAGCGCCAGCGGAACCGTCCCTTCGGGTGGCCCGGCCGGCGAGCCGTCACTGGAGTCACAGGCGGACGCGGAACTCACCCACAGAGCGAGAGCGAACAGCAGCGTGCGCGCGGGTCTCATGAATAGATCCTGGCAGATCTGGTGGCTGGTGCCCGTGGTGGCCTGCACGCCGCTCGGCGTGTGGGTGTACGAGGATCCGGGGGTCACGGTCTCGCGCGTACGGGTGGATGCGCACGGGCACAGCGAATCACCGGTGGTCGTGGCGCTCGACCTTCGGAACCCGAACGATTACGTGGTCTCCACCACGCGGGTCGAGCTGCGCCTGGTGCTCGACGGGCTGGCGATCGGTCAGCTCGACCAGGACAGCAGCGTCTCCGTGCCCAAGGGCATCGCCACCGTCGCCCTGCCGCTGATTCCCAACCGCGCCACGACGCGGGCGCGGCTCCAGGCGTTCGGATCGGGCGTCCACCGCTTCGCCATCGAAGGGCGGGCCACGTTCACCACGCCGGTGGGGAAGCGAAAGGTCCGGTTCGCCCAGACGGGAGAGCTGGCGTTCGGGCCGCCGGAGCCGGTGGGCCTCGGCACCGACGGATCGCCGTAGGGCACCGCTCCACATCTCAAGATCGTCCCCCTGCAGGGGAGCGCCCGTGAGCGCGCTCACGGCGGCTCACCCGCTCCAGCCGATCGATCTGGGTGATCGTCACGGTCACCGCCCCGAACTCCTCCTCGACCTTCCCCCGGAAGATGAACGGCCCCTGATCGAAGAGCACGTGACCGCGCTCCCGGTAGACGTCGGGAAAGAGCACGGTCTCGATCAGGCCGTCCCCGTCGTCGAACGTCGCGAACTCCATCGGCTCGTCTTTCAGGGTGTGGACCGGCTTCGCGGTGGTGAGCATCCCGGCGGCCAGCACGTGTGTGCCCACGTAGCGGTGCAGCTCGGTGCTGGGGCAGAGGCGGAAGCGCCGGAGCGCGTCGGCGTGGAGCCGCATGGGGTGCGCGTCGGTGATGAAGCCGAGCGTCGCGTGCTCCTCGCGGTGGCGGCGCTCGGGGCCGTACTCCCGGAGCACGGGGACGGTGGGGGGGAGGTGATCGAACCAGTCGCCCGGGCGGTCGGCGGGGTCGCGGACGCACTCGGCCGTCGAGTCCACCAGCCAGAGCATCATCGGGCGGGTCCAGCCGCCGGCGATCGAGTCGAGCGCGCCGACCTTGATGAGGGCGCGCAGGTCGGAGGGGGAGAGGCCGGTGCGGGCGCGGAGGTCGACGAGGCCGGTGAACGGGCGGCCAGGCGGTCGGACGGTCGGGCGGTCGGAGGCGCGCGCCGCGAGCAGCCGCGCTGCCCCGTCCGCCGAGAGCTCCTTCACGAACTGCAGCCCGATCCTGAGCTCCGTGCCTCGACCCGTGCAGCGGAACTCGCTGGCGTTCACGTCGGGCGGCAGCACCGTCAGGCCCATCCGCATGGCTTCCGCCACGTAGGCGAACGGGTGATAGAAGCCGCCGCCGTTGGCCAGCACCGCCGCCATGAACTCGGCCGGATAGTGCGCCCGCAGGTAGCAGGAGTGCTGCGCCACCTGGATGTACGACGCCGAGTGACCCTTGCAGAAGCTGTAGCCCGCGAACGACATGATCATCGTCCAGACCCGCTTGGCGATCTCGACGTCGCGCCCGAGCCGGGCCGCGCCGGTGAAGAACTCCTCGGCGTAGCCGGCGAGCGCCTTGGCGGGCCGCTTCTTCGAGAGCGACTTCCGGAGCCCGTCGGCGGTGGCGAGCGGCATGCCGGCGAAGGCGGCGCAGACGTTGACGACGTCCTCCTGGTAGACCATCACGCCGAACGTCTCGGCGAGGGTATCGCGGAGCACGGGGTCGAGCGGCTCGTACGGCGCGCCGTGCAGCCGCTCGAGGTAGACCCGGATGTAGCGGTTGGAGGCGGGCCGGATGATGCTGGTGTTGAGCACCAGCAGCTCGAAGGTGTCGGCGCGGCTCTTGGCGCAGAGCATCCGCGAGGCGGGCGACTCGGTGTAGAAGACGCCCATCGTGCGGCCGGTGCGGAAGAGCGCCTTGGTGGGC
>DASSYY010000240.1:0-4743 GCA_035703025.1 Gemmatimonadales bacterium
ACCACGCCGTCCCCCGCGGCCATCACCGGCGTGCCCGGCGACGCCGCGTAGTCGGTCCCCTCGTGGCGCCGGGTGATCCCGAGGACGGGGTGGAACCGGGCGCGGGCGAACCTGGAGGAGATGCGGCGGAACTGCACCGGCGCGCGGAGAAAGGCGCGGCGGAGCGAGTTGCCCTGCGCGTCGTAGAACGAGGGCCGGCCATCGGCCTCGAACCGGAACGCGGTCAGGCTCTTCCCCGACATCGTCAGGTCGCTCGCGAGGACGCGGCCGAAGCGAATCTCGCCGTCCTCCGACACCAGGCGCTCGAACACGACCTGGAACCGGTCACCCGGCTGGATGTCGCGGGTGAAATCGACCTGCCAGGCGTAGACGTCGGCCAGGTCCCAGGCCAGCCGCTGGCGGTCGGCGCCGTCGAGCTGGTCGTCCGCCACCTGGGCGTCGAGCGCTTCGTAGAGCGAGTTGTCGATCCCGCCCTCGATCCGCATCGGCTCCGCGGTCCAGGCGATCGGCTCGACCACCGCGTTCCAGCCGTCCGCCGCCCGGTGGAAGATCACCCGCTGCTCGGGGCTGGTGCGGACGCTGATGCGGCTTGGCAGGGTATCGGGCGCGGTTGCGCGGAAGCTGAAGACGAGGCCGGTGCGCATCCGGCGGGGATCGAGCGGAACCGCCTCGCCGAGCCCGCCGAGGTCGAGGTCGACCACGCCGTGGCGGGCGAACAACTCGGAGACCGTCTCGCCGCGCCGGAGCGTGTCCAGGGTCTCGATGGCCGTCGGCGCCACCGCCGGCCGGGCGACCACGGGCGCCTCCACCGGCGCGGACATCCGCCGCCACGGCCACCAGCCGGTCGTGGCAAACACGGCGGCGGCCCCGAAGACCGAGAACGCGAATCCCAGCCGGAAGCCCCGCATCAGTCCATCTGCCGCCGGATGAAGGTGGGGATCTCCATCTCGGGCACTTCGGTGGATCCGCTCGGCGGCGCCTGGCTCACTCGCGGCGCGACCCGCGGGGCCGGCTGGGTCGGCTGAGTGGTCGGCGGCACCGGCGTGGCCATCCCGGGCGTCGAGCCCCGGCCGGTGCGCTGCGGGAAGTTGAGCACGCCCGCGGCGCCCGAGGCGCGCGTCAGCGGCTGGTCGCCCGTGACGGCGCGGTCGAAGCCGGTCGCGATGACGGTGACCCGTACCTCGCCGTGCATGGCCGGATCGTTGCCGGCGCCGAAGATGATCTCGGCGTCGTCGCCGACCGCGTCGTGGATGATGTCGTTGATCTGGGTGGTCTCGCCGAGGGTCAGGTCGTCGCCGCCGATGATGTTGATCAGGACGCCCGTGGCGCCGGCGATCGAGACGTTGTCGAGCAGCGGCGAGGAGATGGCCTGCTGGGCCGCCTCGAGGGCGCGGTTGTCGCCTCGGCCGATGCCGGTGCCCATGAGCGCCGCGCCGCCGTTCTGCATCACCGTCCGGACGTCGGCGAAGTCCACGTTGATGATGCCGGTGCTGGTGATGAGGCTGGCGATGCCCTGGGTCGCGTGGAGGAGGACCTCGTCGGCCTTCTTGAGCGCCTCCTGGAACGGGATCCCTTTGCCGACGACGGCCAGGAGCCGCTCGTTCGGGACCACGATCATGGTGTCGACGTTCTTCCGGAGCTCGGCGATCCCCTGCTCCGCCTGCTTCATCCGCCGGCGGCCCTCGAACAGGAACGGCTTGGTCACGATGCCCACGGTGAGCGCGCCGGTCTCCCGGGCCATCTGAGCCACCACCGGTGCCGCGCCGGTGCCGGTGCCGCCGCCCATGCCGCAGGTGACGAACACCATGTCGGCGCCCTGGACGGACTGGGCGACCTCGTCCCGGGTCTCCTCGATGGCCTGGCGGCCGATCTCGGGCCTGGCGCCCGCCCCGAGCCCGCGGGTGAGCTTCCGACCGATCTGGATCTTGATGTCGGACTTGGAGATGGCGAGTGCCTGTGCGTCGGTGTTGACCGAGATGAATTCGACGCCGCCGAGCTGGTCCTCGATCATGCGGTTGACGGCGTTCCCGCCGCCGCCGCCGACGCCGACCACTTTCATCCGGGCGGTCTGGATGCCGCCGTCTTCCAGCTCAAAGATCATGGTTTGTTCCCTCGGCCCGACTCAGAAGAAATCCTGGAGCCACCGTTTCACCGGAGCGAGCACCTTCTCGACCGCCGGCGACTTCCGCGCACCCGTCCCGAAGCCGCCGCTCATCGCCACCTGCCGAGCCCCGTACAGGAGCAGGCCGGCCGATACTGCCATTCGCGGTGATTCGACGCTGTCCGCCAGACCTCGGAGGCGCTGCCCCGGGACGCCGCACCGGGCCGGCATGGCGAAAACCTCGCGGGCGAGCTCGACGATGCCGGGGGTTAACGCCCCACCGCCCGTGAGGATGACCCCCGCGGGCAACCGCTGATGATACCCAGCGCGCGTGATCTCGTCGAGCGCGTATTCCAGGACTTCCTGGAGCCGCATGTGCATGATATGCGCCAGCACCCGCCGCTGCGCGTTCCGGGCGCCCTGCCCCGGCGTACTGGGGAGCTCGAACACGTCGCTCTCGGGCACCAGGGGCTCGAACCCGGCCCCGAAGCGCTCCTTGAGCCGCTCCGCGTCCACCTGGGTCACCTGGAGCCCGTGGACGATGTCCGCCGTGACGTGGCCGCCGGCGCAGAGCAGCGATCCCGTATGCCGGATCTTCCCATTGTGGAAGATCGAGACGTTGGTCGATCCGCCGCCCAGCTCCACGACCGCGCAGCCCAGCTCGATCTCATCCGGCGTCAGCACCGCCAGCGACGCCGCCAGCGGCTCGAGTACGAACTCCTGGACATGATAGCCTGCGCGCTCGACGCACTTCTTGAGGTTCTGCAGGACGCTCGACAGCACCGTGACCAGGTAGACCTCGGCCTCGAGCCGGGAGCCGGTCATCCCGATCGGCTCGTTGATCCCGCCCTGCTGGTCGATCAAGTAGTCCTGCGGAATGGCGTGCAGCAGCTCGTGGTCGCGCCCGAAGCTGATGTTGCTCGCCATGTCATTGACCCGGGCGACGTCGCTGGTCCGGATCTCGTCGCCGGTGACGCTCACCATGCCGTGGGAGCTGCGGCCGGCCACGTGCTCGCCGGCGATGCCGCAGTAGGCGGAGCCGACCTCGACCCCCGCCATGCGCTGGGCGCCCTTCATCGCCTTGTCGATGGCCCGGGTCGTCTCCTCGATGTCCCGGACCACGCCCCGGCGGATGCCGGCGGTCTTTTCGCTCGCGACACCCAGGATACGGGCCCCCGCGTCCCGCGCGTCGCCGGTGACCTCCGCGATGGCCGCGACGACCTTGGTCGAGCCGAGGTCGAGCGCGGCGACCAGCCGCTGGGGCTGAGCGCTCATGCGCGCGTCCGGCGGACGATCACCTGGCCGGCGAAGCGTCCATCGAGTTCCTGGTATGCCCGCCCGCTCCGGGCGAGCGCCTGCTCCACCGCCGTCACCGCTCGAATGTCCTCCGCGGAAACCTGTGCGCCGAACCAGAGGCGCCGCCCCCCGACCTCGAGAACCACGTCCGGCCCCACCCGCCAGGCCGCGCCGATTCGTGCAAACAAGTCGGGATCGCTGTCCCGGACCCGCGCGAGCACCCCGGTGACCACCGCGTCGCCGTTGGCGGCGAGCGGCAGATCGGGCGCCGAGCGGAGCGGATCGAACGGCAGGACCCGGCCGCGGGCATCCAGCAGCGCGAGTCCGTCGCCCCGGGTGGCGAGCGCCACCGGGACCGCCTCGATGAGCTCGATCTCCAGCGTCCCCGGCAGCCGGCGACCGACCTCGACCCCGTTGACGCCGGGCATCGCGTAGACCCGGCGCCGGAGCGGCGCGGGATCGTCGAACACGCTGGCCTTCGGCGAGAGCTTGAGCGCCGCGATCACCTTCGCCGGATCAAGATACTGCAATCCGGCGATCTCCACCCGTCTCACCCGGAAGAAGTCCAGTCCCCGCAGCAGGCCCGGCAGCCCGAACCAGAGCGCGAGCCCGAGACCGAGGCCGCCGAGGAGCTTCCAGCCCGGCTTCAGGCCGCGTCCAACCACCGCACGAGCTCGGGGCCGACGCGCGTGATGTCGCCAGCACCGAGGGTGAGGACGACGTCGCCGGGCGCGAGCGCTTCGTAGACCCGGCGGCCGACCTCCGCGCGGGTCGGCTCGAAGCGCGCGTCGGCGCCCGCACGGCGGGCCGCGTCGGCCACCTGGCGGCCGCTCACGCCGTCCAGCGGCTGTTCCCGGGCGGCGTAGACCTCGGTGACCACCACGAGGTCGGCGGCGGCCAGCGCCTCGCCCATGGCTTGGCCATGCGCCGCGGTACGCGAGTAGAGGTGCGGCTGGAAGACGGCCACCAGCCGGCGTCCCGGATACGCCTGCCGTGCGGCGGCGAGCGTGGCGACGAGCTCTGACGGATGGTGGGCATAGTCGTCGACCACCGCCACCCCGCCGTGCTCGCCCAGGCGCTCGAACCGGCGGCCCACGCCGGTGAACTCGGCCAGCGCCGCGGCGGCACGGGCCACGTCGCCGCCGATGGCCTCGGTCGCAGCCAGGGCCGCGACGGCATTGCTCAGGTTGTGCACGCCCGGCACCCGCAGCCGCACCGGCAGCGTCAGGCCGCCGCGCCAGCGGATCATGGCCTCGGTACGATCGGCGAGCTGCGCGACATCGGTGATCCGCACGTCGGCATCGTCCGCAAAGCCGAACCGCAGGACTCCCCGCCCGAGCCGGCCC
>DASSYY010000298.1:0-6378 GCA_035703025.1 Gemmatimonadales bacterium
TGCGGGAGCGGCACGGATTCGGCGGCTACGTCCATGTGAAGCTGGTGGCGGGCGCGGAGCCGGCCCAGATCGAGCGGCTCACGTCGCTCGCGAGCCGGGTGTCCCTCAACCTCGAGGCGCCGTGCGGGCAGAGCCTGACCCGGATCGCACCCGAGAAGAGCCTGCCGGTCGCGCTGGAGAACCTGGAGCGGGTGCGTGCGCTCGTGCTCGAGGAGCGAGCCGCCCGGGCCCACGGCCGACCAGCGGACGCACTTCACCCCGGCGGCGCGGCGGGAATGACCACCCAGTTCGTCGTGGGTGCCACGCCCGACACGGACCGCACCCTGCTCGAGACCGTGGCTCGGCTGCAGGCCGGGGGCGGCATCCACCACGCGCACTTCAGCGCCTTCCGACCGATCGTCGACACGCCGATGGAGAATGTGGCGGCCGCGCCGGCGCTGCGGGAGCACCGGCTGTACCAGGCCGACTACCTGCTCCACGACTACGGCTTCGCCGCCGACGAGGTGGTGTTCGAGCCCTCGGGCAATCTGCCGCTGTCGGTGGATCCGAAGGCCGCCTGGGCGCTGGCACATCCGGAGCGGTTTCCGGTCGAGGTGACGCAGGCGCCCTACGAGGAGCTCGTGCGGGTCCCCGGCATCGGCCCGGGATCCGCCCGCCGGCTGGTGGCCGAGCGCGCCGGCCTCATGCTGCGCGGCCTGGCGGATCTCCGCGGACTGGGCGTCGTCACCACGCGGGCGGCGGGGTTCCTCACGCTCCGCGGCCGGCGGCTGCAGTCGACCCGCTGGACCGAGCAGCTCGGCTTCTGGGCGCCGGAGACGGAGGCGGGCCGATACCACGTCACCTACCAGGTGAGCCCGGGCACGTTCCGGTAGCGAAGCCGAGGCGCCGAACGCTGCCGCCTTGACAGAATTAGATAGTTCGACAATCATTGAACTGTGACCGCACCTCGTGAGCACCGGATTACGGGCCGACAGTTCGAGCTCATCGCCAAGGCATTGGCCGATCCCCGCCGCATGGCGCTGCTGGAGACCATTGCGGCCGAGGAGGCCTGTCCGTGCCAGCGGCTCCGGGACCAGTTTCCGGTGTCCAAGGCGACCATCTCGCACCACATCAAGGAGCTGGTGCGCGCGGGGCTGGTGGATGCGAGGCGGGCGGGCCAATTTCTTCACTGTGAGGTTCGGCGCGATGTCCTGGGCGCCTATACGGCCGAGCTGCTCCGGCGCACCGGCGGCAACGGCGACGAAGAGTAGCACGGCGCACGAAGGGAACGGCGCGAACCGCGCGCGGCGGACCAACCGCGTTGGCAAGTGAACGGTTAGACGGTTGTAAAACCATTGTAACGGGTATGTAACACGACACGGCCCCCAAGTGCGGGGCCGCGCGCACTCAGGGAGGATGGCATGCCGTCCCGCTCGCTCCAGATGGTCAGTGTCCTGTGGATCACCGGCTCCCTGCTCGGCTGCGCCGAAAAGCCGGCGCCGCCGCCACCGCCCCCCGCGGTCACCGTGGCTCCGGTGCTCCAGCGCGATGTCTCGGAGTGGGACGAGTTCAGCGGCCGGCTGGAGGCCGTGGACCAGGTCGAGATCCGGCCCCGCGTCTCGGGCTACATCAAGCGCGTGACGTTCACCGAGGGGCGAGAGGTCCGGAAGGGCGAGGTGCTCTTTGAGATCGATCCCCGGGAATACCGGGCCGACCTGGAGCGCGCGCAGGCGCAGCTGGAGCAGGCCCGCACGGCCGCCGAGCTGGCCCAGCGTGAGGTCGACCGCGCCGCGAAACTGGTGCAGGTCCAGGCCATCTCCCGGGAGGAGTTCGACAGCCGGACCAGCGCCCAGGCCAACGGCGTCGCCGCCGTGCGGGCGGCGGAAGCCGCGGTCGAGACCGCCCAGCTCAACCTCGGATGGACCGTGGTGCGCTCGCCGATCGCCGGCCGGGTGAGCCGGGCGGAGGTGACCGAGGGCAACCTGGTGCAGTCCGGTCCGCCCGATGCGACCCTGCTCACGACGGTGGTGTCGCTCGACTCGATGTATCTCTACTTCGACAGCGACGAGCAGACCTATCTCCGCTACTCCGGCCGCGCCTCCGCCGCGGGCAACCGGGGCTGGCGCGACGCGCGCTTCCCGGTCTACCTCGGCCTCGCCAACGAGACCGGGTTCCCTCACGAAGGGCGGCTGGACTTCGTCGACAACCGGATCGACCCCGCCAGCGGGACGATCCGCACCCGCGCGATCTTCTCCAACCGGGACCGCCGGTTCACGCCCGGGCTGTTCGCCCGCGTGAAGCTGGTGGGCAACGAGCGCGCCCCCGCCCTGCTGGTGCGCGACGCGGCCATCGGCACCGACCAGGACCACAAGTTCGTGCTGGTGGTCGGCAAGGCGGACAGTCTCGAGTACCGCTCGGTCGAGCTCGGGCGCCTGAGCGACGACGGCCTGCGCATCGTCCGCAAGGGCGTCCAGGCGGGCGAGAAGGTCGTGGTCAATGGGCTCATGCGGGTGCGGCCGGGGATGAAGGTCACCCCGACGGTCGTCGCCATGGTGCCCGATTCGTCCGCGGCCACCGGGCTCGTCCGCGACTCGTCCGCCGCCACCGTCGCGGAGCGCTGAGCCATGCGACTGTCCCGCTTCTTCATCGACCGGCCGATCTTCGCGGCCGTGCTGTCCATCGTGATCTTCATCGCCGGCCTGATCGCGATGTTCTCGCTGCCGGTGAGCGAATATCCCGAGGTGGTCCCCCCGTCGGTCGTGGTCCGCGCCATCTATCCGGGCGCCAACCCGCGCACCCTGAGCGAAGCCGTAGCGACGCCGCTCGAGGAGCAGATCAACGGCGTCGAGAACATGCTGTACATGTCCTCGCAGGGCACCTCGGACGGCGTGCTGACGCTCACCGTCACCTTCCGGGTCGGCACCGACGTGGACCTGGCGCAGGTGCAGGTCCAGAACCGCGTGAGCCAGGCCCTGCCCCGGCTGCCGGACGAAGTGCGTCAGCTGGGCGTCACCACCGTGAAGAGCTCGCCCAACTTCATCATGGTGGTGCACCTCGTCTCGCCCGACCACCGCTACAACGATGTCTACCTCCGCAACTACGGGCTGCTGCAGGTCAAGGACGTCATCGCCCGCATCCCCGGGGTGGGGCAGGTCCAGGTGTTCGGCGGCGGTGACTACGCCATGCGTGTCTGGCTCGATCCGGGCAAGGTGGCGGCCCGCGGCCTCACGGCCAGCGACGTGGTCAGCGCCATCCGCGAGCAGAACGTGCAGGTGGCAGCCGGCGTCGTGGGCGCGCCCCCGATGCCCGTGCCGGTGGACTACCAGCTCACCGTGAACGCCCGGGGGCGGTTGATCGACGAGAAGGAATTCGGGGACATCATTCTGAAGACCGGCGAGAACGGCGAGATCACCCGGCTCCGTGACGTCGCACGGCTGGAGCTCGCCGCCGGGGACTACGCGCTCCGCTCGCTGCTGAACAACCAGGACGCCGTGGGCATCGGCATCTTCCAGGCACCGGGATCGAACGCGCTGCAGCTGTCCTCCACCGTCCGGAAGACGATGGAAGAGCTCAAGCTGAACTTCCCGCAGGGCGTGGAGTACCGGATCGTCTACGACCCCACCGTCAACGTCCGGGACGGGATCCGCGAGGTCGTCAAGACGCTGTTCGAGGCGATCCTCCTGGTCGTGCTGGTGGTGGTGCTGTTCCTGTAGACCTGGCGGGCCTCGATCATCCCGCTGGTGGCGGTCCCGATCTCGATCGTGGGGACGTTCGCCATCCTGCTCGGCTTCGGCTTCTCGATCAACACCCTGTCGCTGTTCGGGCTGGTGCTCGCCATCGGCATCGTGGTAGACGACGCCATCGTGGTGGTCGAGAACGTCGAGCGCAACATCGAGGCGGGGCTTTCGCCGCGCGACGCGTCGTACAGGGCAATGGAGGAGGTCAGCGGCCCGATCATCGCCATCGGGCTGGTGCTCTGCGCCGTCTTCGTCCCGGTGGCGTTCCTGAGCGGCCTGACCGGCGAGTTCTACCGGCAGTTCGCGCTCACGATCGCGTTCTCCACCGTCATCTCCGCCGTGAACTCGCTCACCCTGAGCCCGGCGCTCAGCGCCATCCTGCTCAGATCCCGCGAGGCTCCGCCCGACCGCCTCACTCGGCTGCTCGACCGGAGCCTCGGCTGGATCTTCCGGCCGTTCAACCGCGTCTTCACGCGCGGGTCCGAGCGGTACGGCCATGCGGTGGCGCGCGTCATCCGGCGCGGCGGCATCGCGCTGGCGGTGTACGCCGGGCTGGTGGCCCTCACGCTGTTCGGCTTCGACAAGGTGCCGCACGGCTTCGTGCCCACCCAGGACAAGCAGTACCTCGTGGCGTTCGCCCAGCTCCCCGACGCCGCCACGCTCGACCGCACCGAGCGCGTCATCCGCCAGATGGCCGACATCGGGATCAAGGAGCCGGGCGTCGAGAACTCGGTCCAGTTCCCGGGGCTCTCGATCAACGGCTTCGTCAACGCTCCCAACGCCGGCATCGTGTTTTTCCCGCTCAAGCCGTTCGACGAGCGCAAGAGCAAGGCCGAGTACGGCCTCACCCTCGCCGGGACGCTGAACGGCAAGTTCTCCGGGGTGCAGGATGCGTTCGTGGCCGTGTTCCCGCCTCCGCCGGTCAACGGCCTGGGCCAGGTCGGCGGCTTCAAGCTCATGCTCGAAGACCGCGCCGGCCTGGGCGAGGCCGCGCTGAACGACGCGACCCAGGCCCTGATCGGCAAGGCGTATCAGACGCCCGAGCTGGCCGGCATCTTCACGAGCTACCGCATCAACGTCCCCCAGCTCGAGGTCGAGGTGGACCGCGAGAAGGTGAAGCAGGAGGGGATCTCGCTCACCGACCTGTTCCAGACCATGCAGGTCTACCTCGGATCGGTGTACGCCAACGACTTCAACCGGTTCGGCCGGACGTACCAGGTCAAGGTGCAGGCGGACGCCCAGTACCGGGCCACGGCCGAGAACATCGCGCAGCTCAAGGTGCGGAACGCGCAGGGCGCCATGGTGCCGCTCGGCTCGGTGGTGCAGGTGCGGGCATCGCACGGGCCCGACCAGTCGCTGCGCTATAACGGCTACCCCTCCGCCGACATCAACGGCGGACCCGCGCCCGGGTTCAGCTCCGGCCAGGCGGAGGCGGCCATCGAGCGGATCGCCCACGAAGTGCTGCCGAACGGCATCGGCTACGAGTGGACCGACCTGAGCTACCAGCAACGGCTGGCCGGCAATACCGCGGTCTTCGTCTTCCCGCTCTGCGTCCTGCTGGCGTTCCTGGTGCTCGCGGCCCAGTACGAGAGCTGGTCGCTGCCGCTGGCGGTCATCCTGATCGTGCCCATGTCCCTGCTCTGCGCCATCACCGGCGTGTGGCTCACCAAGGGCGACAACAACATCTTCACCCAGATCGGGTTCCTGGTGCTGATCGGCCTGGCCTGCAAGAACGCGATCCTGATCGTCGAGTTCGCGCGCGAGCTCCACATGCAGGGCCGCTCCGCGGTGGAGGCGGCGCTCGAGGCGTGCCGCATCCGGCTCCGGCCGATTCTCATGACATCGTTTGCCTTCATCATGGGCGTGCTGCCGCTGGTGTTCTCGAGCGGGGCCGGCGCCGAGATGCGCCACGCAATGGGCGTGGCGGTGTTTTCCGGCATGCTCGGCGTCACCTTCTTCGGGCTGGTGCTCACGCCGGTGTTCTACGTGGTGATCCAGCACCTGTTCGAACGCCGCGCGGTGGCGGTGGAGGCGGTCGAGCGCCCGGCCGCGGAGGTGCGTCATGCGTAAGCGGGCGCTGGTTCCGCTGGCGCTGGTGGCGGGTCTGGCCGCCTGTGCCACGGCACCGGGCTACCGCCCGGCCGAGGTGGAAGTACCGCCGGCGTTCCGGGAGTCGACGGTCGACACCAGCCGCTCGCCGGCGGAGCTGACCCCGCCGCGGCGGGCCGCCGACACAGTGGTCGCCGATACAGTGACCGCCGACTCGGTTCCGCCCGCGACCCCCGCGGCGGCAGCGGCCCGGGTGGGCGGTGCGCCCGCGGACCAGTCGGCCTACTGGCGGACGCTGGGCGATTCGACGCTCGACCGGCTGATCGCCGAGGTGCTCCACGCGAACCTCGACGTGCGCTCCGCCGCGGCCCGGGTGCGGGGCGCCCGCGCCGCGCGCACCGAGGCGGCGCTCGACTTCGTGCCCACCGTGACGGTTGCGGGGGGCTACACGCGCCAGCGGCTCTCGAGCGCGACGTTCCCGATCGGGGGTGGCGGCGCCTTCCCCGACCAGGACATCTGGGACGCCGGCTTCGACGCCTCGTGGGAGCTGGATCTGTTCGGGCGGGTGCGCCGGAGCGTCCAGGCGCAGGGCGCGCTGGTGGGGGCCGCCAGC
>DASSYY010000352.1:0-6038 GCA_035703025.1 Gemmatimonadales bacterium
ACCTTGCCGACCCGGCTGGACCAGATCATCCACGCCGCCATCGCCAGGCATCCCATGCCGACGCACAGTCCTGCCGGCGCCACGCCCGCGCGGAGGTCGATTGCGCCCATCGTGAAGCTCAAAACCCCGGACCATAGCCCGAGTGCCGCCGCTCCCCACACGAGAATCCCGGTGGTGCCGGCGATGAGGAGGTTGCGGACCACCGGCGGCGCATCGAGCCCATACTCCGCCCGGCGGGCGCTGGCGGACATCACGTCAGGTCCTTTCGCACGATGATGGTCGAGACCATGACGGCGATGAGCGCCCGCTCGTCCGAGCCCGCGGTGAACACCTCCGCCTGGCAGACGGTCAGCGTGCGGCCCGCGCGGAGGACGCGGCCGCACGCGAGGAATGCCTCCGCGCGCGCCGGCGCGAGCAGGTTGATCTTGAACTCGACGGCCAGCACGTCGGTCCCCGGCGGCGTCAGGGTATAGGCGGCGTAGCCGTTCGCGGAATCGGCGACGCTGGCGATCGCCCCCGCGTGCATGAAGCCGTTCTGCTGGCAGAATCGGTCGGCGAAGGGGAGCGAGAGATGCACCTCGCCGGGGGCGAGGAAGGCGATGGACGCGCCGAGCGTCGCCATGTGGCTCTGGCGGCGAAAGCTGTCCCGCACCTTCAGCTCGTAGGCGGGATCCTGAGGCTCCACGTCGGGTCCCCCAGCGTTGGTGCAGCAGTGTAGCGGACCCACAATTCTACGGCCCCCCGATCCTCATGCCAGTCGGACGGGTGGCGCTCCCGTCTCCACGGCGGCATTCTAGGGCTGTCGCATCACGGAGTCACGCATCGGTGCGTCCACCTCATGGCCTCCCCAATCTGCTCGTCGACGAGGGCGCGCGCCGGCTCGCGCTGGGCTACCTCGGCGACGCGACCACGGCTCGCGCCCGTGTTACCGGCACGCCCGACCCCGAGGCGCTGCACGACTACCGGGTGGCGCTCCGGCGACTGCGGAGCTGCCTGCGTGCCTACCGCAAGGCCGTGCGGTCGAGCGTCACCAACCAGAAGGTGCGGCGGCTGGGCCGCCTGGCCCGAGGCACCAATCGCAGCCGTGATCTCGAGGTGCACCTGGCCTGGCTGGCGGCACAGCGGTGCGGTGCCGGCGAGGCGGCGCAGCCCGGGATTGCGTGGACGATGGCCCGGCTCGCGGCGGCCAAGGTCGCCGCCTGGAAAGACATGCTCGAGCTGGATGCGGCGCTCTTTCCCGGCCTCCACGCACGGCTGGTGTCCCGTCTCACCCGGTTCCGGGCGACGATCGATCTCGACGCCGCCGCACGCCGCCGCTCGACCGCGGCGGTGACCGCGCGCAAAGTACACCTGGCTGCGCACCGCCTGCAGGAGCGGCTCGGCCGGATTCAGGCCCGGTCCGACGATGACGCCATCCACCGTGCCCGCATCTCGGCGAAGCACCTGCGATATCTGCTCGAGCCGTTCGCTCCGGCGCTCCCCGAAGGGGAGTCGGTCGTCGAGCGCCTGAAGGCCCTGCAGGACGGCCTCGGCGAGGTGCACGACGGGCGGCTGTTCGAGGCGGAGCTGCGGGACGCGTTGCCCGATGCGCGGCAGGCGCCGCCGGCCGGGCCGGACCTCGTGCCGGGCATCGAGGCCCTGCTCGCGGCCCTGGAGGCCCGCGGGTCGCGCGCGTTCGAGGAGGCCGCCAAGGCATGGCTCGGCGAGGCGCCGGTCCCTTTCTTCCTGAGTGTGGCGAGGCTGGCGGACGCCATTGCGGGTCTCGCGGAGCGCGACCGGGAAGTCGAGCGCAAGTTCCTGCTTCGAGCACTCCCGCCCCTCCCGAATGCCCAACAGCCCGTGGACATCGAGCAGGGGTACCTGCCCGGCGAGCGGCTGGTCGAGCGGTTGCGCCGGGTCCGGTCGTCCGACGGTGTCACCCTGCTGCGGACGGTGAAGGAGGGCTCGGGCCTCACCCGGCTCGAAGTCGAGGAGGCGGTGAGCCCCGACCTGTTCGAGCGGCTCTGGCCCCTGACGGAGGGCCGACGGATCCACAAGCGTCGGTACCGGGTGCCCGATGGCGATCTGACGTGGGAGATCGACGAGTTTCTCGACCGCGATCTCGTCCTGGCCGAGGTGGAGCTCGTCGGGCGCCCCGTCACGGTGGAGCTGCCCGCATGGCTCCGGCCGTCCGTCGAGCGCGAGGTGACGGAGGAGGAGGAGTACAGCAACCTGCAGCTGGCGTTACACCCACCGGCGCACGCGTAACCGATACAGCCGGTACGGCTCGCCGAATTTCCCCTCGAGGTATCGCTCTTCCCGTCGCACGACCCCCCAATGCAACACCGCGAGCATCGGCAGCAGCAGCACGAGCGGCCAGAGCGCGTTGACCAGCAGGCTGACGGCGACGTACAGGCCGGTGGTGCCGACATACATGGGATTCCGGGTGAAGCGGAACGGACCCTCGGTGACGATCGCGAGGCTGGGATGGTCCGGCCGCGGGTCGGTACCGGCGCGTCGCATGGCCGCTTCGGCTGAGCGCACCAGGAGGCCACTCGCGACCAGCACCATGATGCCGATCAGGCGGGCCACCAGGGCCGGCAGCACCGCCACCGGCCGCAGCCAATGAAGGATGAGACCGGCGACGAGGGTGGCGCCGAACAGCACGGGCGGGAACACCACGACACCAGGCGAGTCCGGGGATCGCGTCACGCCACGGCGCTTTCGAGCCCGACCCGCCGGACGAGCACGCGATAGCGGGGGTCGCTCCGGATCGGATCGAGGCGCGGATGGACCCGGAGCAGGATCAGCCCGGCGGCGCGCTCGTCCACGGCCACATCGAGCCACCGGAACGCCTCGTCCACGTCGCCCAGGCAGGCATGGACCGCCGCGATCCCCCACGCGGACACCACCCGGCGGGAGCGCGCCTCGATGAGCTCGGCCAGGATGCGTCGCGCCTCCGCCGCGTTCCCCGACGCCGCCGCGAGGTGCGCCAGCCCGAACGACGGGCCCGCGACCCCGCCCGCTAGGCGCCGCCCCTCTTCGTATTCGGCCCGCGCCTCGTCGAACCGGCCGAGCGCTTCGAGCGACCGGGCGAGGTCGGTGTGGGCGCCGTCGAAGCGGGGGTCCAGCTCGAGCGCCATCCGATAGTGGACGACCGACTTGTCGTACTCGCGCGCAAAGTAGTGAGCGTCCCCCGCCCCGGTCCGGATGAACATCGAGAGCGGGTCGAGGCTCACCGCCTTGGTCATCGCCGCAATGGCCTCAGGATGCCGTTCGAACGCATAGAGCACGCGGCCGAGCCGGTCGTGCGCCGCGGCCAGACCGGGGTTGAGCTCGATCGCGCGCTGCAGGGCGCGGAGCCCACCCGCGAGGTCGCCCGAATGCGAGCGGATGACGCCCAGCGCCGCGTGGGCGTCGGCCAGCGTGGGATCGAGCTCGAGCGCCCGGTTCGCCGCGGCCGTGCCCTCGGCGAACGCCTCCGCCGGCGGCGCCATCCCGCGGAGGGCGCGAAAGGCGTGGCAATCCGCCAGGGCGGACCAGGCCGCCGCGAGGGTCGGGTCGAGCTCCAGGGCGCGCCGGGCGTGGCGGAGGCCGACGTCGACCGCCTGGGGCGAGGCCGCGAAGTAGGAATGACGGCTCTTGAGGTACTCGAGGTGCGCCTCGGGGTTGACCGCATGGCGTTTGGCGAGCTGCGTGGCCTCCGTCGGCGTCAGGTGGATCGCGATCTCGCGCGCCACGGTCTCGGCGAGGTCGCTCTGCAGGCCCAGGACGTCTTCGAGCTGGCGGTCGTAGCGGGCGGCCCAGAGCATCTCGTCCGCCCGCGCGGAGATGAGCTGGACGCTGAGGCGCACGCGGCTGCCGAGCAGCAGCACCGAACCCTCCAGCACCGCGTCGACCGCCAGCTCGCGCGCGATCTCGGGCAGCGACAGCGCGGTGCCCTTGTATCGCATCGCCGAGGTCCGGGAGATGACGCGGAGCGCGCGGATGCCCGCCAGATCGGAGATGATCGCTTCGGTCATGCCGTCCGCGAAGTACTCCTGCGCGGGGTCCTGCGAGACATTGCGGAACGGCAGCACCGCAATCGCCCGGACCGTCTCGCTCGCCAGCTGGACCGGCATGGGAATCGACCCGCTCTGGATCCGCCGCAGGACCTCGCCCACCACGGCCGCCGAGGCCGGGCGGCGCGCCGGGTCCTTGTGGAGACACTCGGCGAGCAGGCGATCGAGCGAGTCGGGCGCATCCGGCCGGAGCGACCGCACCGTCGGCGCCGCGTTGTTGATGATCGCGAACATCAGCGCCTCGGGGCGCTCTTTGACGAAGGGGAGCTTGCCCGTAACCATCTCGAACAGCATGACGCCGAGGGCATAGACGTCCGTCCGCACGTCATCGGCATCCCCGAACAGCTGTTCCGGCGCCATGTAGGGCAGCGAGCCCACGATCGTCCCCGCCCCGGTGATCCGGCCGCTCGCCTTCCCGGCCGAAAGCAGCACGGCCAGCCCGAAGTCGAGGATCTTCGGGTGACCATCGGACGTCAGCATCACGTTGCCGGGCTTCAGGTCGCGGTGGAGGACGCCCTGCCGGTGGGCGCTGTCGAGTGCGTCGGCGATGGCCGCGCCAAGCTGCAGCACCTGACCGACGGGGAGAGGGCCCCGGGTGAGGCTCGCCTCGAGGGTGCCGCCGGGCACGTACTCCATGACCAGGAAGTCGTAGCCCTCCCGCGAGTCGAAGTCGAAGACGGTGGCGAGGCCGTGGTGCGAGAGACGGGAGAGCACCAGCGCCTCGCGGCGAAAGCGCTCGCGGGCCGTCGCGTCGCCGAACGAGCCGCGCAGCAGCATCTTGACCGCGACGATCCGGTCGAGGTTGGCGTCGTGCGCCTTCCAGACCTCGCCCATGCCGCCCTCGCCCACGCGCTCGACCAGCCGGTACCGGCCGAGCACGGTGCCGGACCCGATCGGTGCGCTGCCGCTGGGAGGCTGGCCGGTCTTGAGGGTCACCTCTCCAAGCTAGCGCTCGCGGAAGATGCGCCGCAACGGGACACATAGCTGGCGGGAGTATATTTCGGGCGATGGACCCCCTCGCTGACCTGCTCCGTGTCATCCGCCTGGACGGCGCGTATTTTTATTCCGTCGAGGCGGCAGAGCCGTGGAGCATCGAGGCCCTGCCCGCGCAGGAGCTGACGCCCCGGATCATGCCGGCGGCGGAGCACCTGATCTCGTACCACATCCTGACCGAAGGCCGCTGCTACGGGGGTCTGGTGGGGGACCCGCAGGTCGAGCTCGTCACGGGGGACGTGATCGTCTTTCCCCACGGCGATGCGCACGTGATGTCGAGCGGCCCGGGCCTCCGGATCGGGCCGGACGTCAACACCATCGCGCCCGATCGCTACCCTCACACCGTGCTGCTCGGTGACCACGGGCCGCGGTCCGCGTCGTTCGTCTGCGGCTATCTCGGCTGCGACCGCCGTCCGTTCAATCCGCTGCTCGCCGCGCTGCCGCGCCAGATGCACATGCGGGGCATGTCGAACGCCTGGCTCGGCGGCTATACCCGCCAGCTCACCGAAGAGTCGCGCCTGGGCCGGCCAGGCGCCGAGAGCGTGCTCACCCGGCTGGCCGAGCTGATGTTCATCGAGGTGCTGCGCCGCTACCTGGACGACCTGCCTCCGGGGCAGACCGGCTGGCTCGCGGGTCTCCGTGATGAGCTGGTCGGACGGGTATTGACCCTGCTGCATGGCCGCCCCGGTTACCCCTGGACGCTGCCCGAGCTGGCGCGGGAGGCCGCCTCGTCTCGCTCCAACGTGGCCAAGCGGTTCGCGGAGATCGTCGGCCAGCCACCGATGCAGTACCTGGCCCAATGGCGGATGCAGGTCGCGGCCAACCTCCTGGCGCAGAGCGGCGCCAAGGTCGCCACCATCGGGGCGGAGGTCGGATACGACTCCGAGGCCGCCTTCAGCCGGGCGTTCAAGAAGGCGACCGGCCTCGCTCCCGGCGCCTGGCGCGAAGCCCGCCGCCCCGCCCGCACGTAGCAGCCTCTCTCGGCCCGATCGGGACGCTCGGGCA
>DASSYY010000395.1:0-2386 GCA_035703025.1 Gemmatimonadales bacterium
GCTGTCGGGCGTACCCTTTCGGGCGTGCGCGGGCGCCTGGCGGGACATGGATGGATCGCTGTCCTCTTCGCGCTGCTGTTCGCTGTCGGTTGCGGCTCACAGGCCGGTGGCAATGGCGGTGGCGGGCAGGGCGCCGATCACCAGAGCACGCGTGGCGACGAGGTCGACCTCGATCCGGCTGCGATCGCCAAGGAGCGTGCCAAGGCCGGGTCCAAGGGGAACGACTCGGGCGGCGGGTCCAGGGCACAGGTTGTCGTGGCGGTGCCGCCGGGCATGGCCAGTGAGCAGCAGTCGCTCCGCCCGTCCAAGCGCAGCCAGATCAACCGCGCGAAGGAAGATGCGCAGATCCGCAAGGACCTGGCGGAGTTCCGCAAGTTCCTGTCGACGATCCCGCCGGCGTCGGGCAACCGCGCCGAAGTCACGCCCGAAGGCCAGGCGGCCGTCCCGTTCGCCGCCCCGCAGGTGGTCGCGACGGTGGTCCAGGCCGCGAACGAGATCGCGAAGACGCCCTACCGCTGGGGCGGCGGCCACGGCGCCTGGCGGGACAAGGGCTACGACTGCTCGGGCTCGGTCTCCTTCGCGCTCGCGGCGGCAGGTCTGCTCGACGGCCCGCTGACCTCCGGCGGCTTCCTCCACTGGGGCGCGCCGGGGCGCGGCAGGTGGATCACCATCTGGACCAATCCGGGCCACATGTGGATGGAGGTGGCGGGGATCCGCTACGACACGGGCGGACTGCGCTCGGGGACCCGCACCCGCTGGCAGCCGACGATGCGCCCGACGGCAGGCTTCACGCCGAGGCATCCGCCCGGGCTGTAGGCGCGGCTATCGTCCGCAGCGCAGTGCGCCGGATTCGCAACTTCACGATTTCGCCGGAGCGTTACCAGCAGGTGGCCTTCATCTCGCTGGTCGGACTGACCCTGATCGTCACGACGGGCGCCGCCGTCCGGCTCACCGGGTCCGGACTCGGCTGCCCGGACTGGCCGCGCTGCTACGGGCGCGTGGTCGCTCCGCTCGAGTTCCACGCGGTCATCGAGTTCGCGAACCGGATGCTGTCGGGC
Organism: Gemmatimonadales bacterium; assembly: GCA_035703025.1. GTDB lineage: Bacteria > Gemmatimonadota > Gemmatimonadetes > Gemmatimonadales > GWC2-71-9 > CAVVWJ01. The sequence goes on from DASSYY010000395.1 coordinate 1,059, forward strand.
TTCGTCGGGCTGGCCGTGATCGCCGCGAGCGTGCTCGCGTGGTTCCGGCGGCCATTCCGGTGGCACCTGGCGTTCTTCGGCGCGCTCCTGCCGCTCGGCGTCATCGGCCAGGCCGTGCTCGGCGGACTGGTTGTCAAGCACCACCTGGCGCCGGGCCTCGTGATGTCGCACTTCATCCTGTCGATGATCCTTCTGGACGCCGCCTTCGCTCTCGCGTGGTGCTCGCGCTACGAGCCGGGCGAGCGCGGGCCGTCGAGCGATCGGCTTGGTGTCTGGGCCGTGCGCGCGCTGATCCCGATCGGCCAGCTCACGATCTTCGTCGGGACGATGGCCACCGCCGCCGGCCCGCACGCGGGCGCGCACGAGGGCGAGCTGGTGCGCCGGTTCACGTTCAAGGGCTCGGACACGCTCCACTGGCTCGTCCAGCGCCACGGCGCCGCAGCGACGATCTTCGGCCTGGCGGCCATCGCCGTCTGGTTGATCCTGCGCCGGCGCGGGGGCGACCGCCGCGCGCTGCGGCCGCTCACGTTCCTGCTCGGAATGCTCGCCTTCCAGGGCGTGCTCGGGATCACCCAGTACGAGCTCGAGCTGCCGGCCGGCCTCGTCTGGGTGCACGTGGCCAGCGCGACGCTGACCTGGATGGTCGTTCTGTGGACCGTCGCGGCGGCAGGCCGCCTGGAGCCGCGCCGCAGGGTGGAGTCGGCGGAGCCCGGCGATGCGGCCGAGCCGGCGCGAGCGCCGGCGCTCACGGCCGGCTAGAAGCCGGTCAGCGGATCCAGCGCCGCGCCGCGCAGGCGCAGCTCGAAGTGGAGGTGGGGTCCCGTCGAGAGGCCGGTCGATCCGACGCGGCCGACAAGCGAGCCCGTCGCCACGCGCTGGCCGCGGCGGACGGCGATCGACGAGAGGTGGCCGTAAAGCGTGCGCACGCCGTGGCCGTGCGCGACCGAGACCATGTTCCCGAGGCCGCCGACCCACCAGCCCGCCCACGTCACGCGACCGCTGCGGGCGGCGAAGACGCCGGTCCCGGTCGGCGCGGGGAAGTCCAGACCCGGGTGGAACCTGTTGTCGCGCGGGCCGAACGGGTCGCCGATCACGGCCGAGACCGGCCTGGCGAGGCTGACCGGCGACCGGGGCGCCGGCGTCTGCAGTCGCCGGATGGTGCCGGCGCCCGCGATGCCGTCCCGGCTGAGCCCGGCCCAGCGCTGGAAGCGGATGATCGCGGCCTGCGTGTGCGATCCGTAGCCGCCGTCGATCGTGGCCGAAGGAAAGCCATGCCAGGCGAGCAGGTACTGGAGCTGGGCGACGTCGAAGCCGCTGGCGCCCGGGCC
>DASSYY010000027.1:0-2167 GCA_035703025.1 Gemmatimonadales bacterium
GCCGGAGCGGCCTCGGGGGCCGGGGCCGGTGCGGGCGCCGGAGCAGCCTCAGGGGCCGGTGCCGGCGCCGGAGCGGCCTCGGGGGCCGGGGCGGGTGCAGGCGCGGGCGCCGGCGCCGCGGTGCCAGCCGGAACCATCTGCGGCTGCTGACCGGGCGGGGTCGACTCGGACTGCTGCTCCTCCTGAGCCTTCGAGGCCTCGGGCTCGCCGGAGCCGGAGTCCTGCCAGGTGCCGCCCTCGGGCGGGGGCGCGGTGCCGCCGTCCGATGAGCTGGCCTCCGCGTGCGAGGTGCCGTCGTGGCTCGAAGTGGGCTCCTGGCCCGGGCCACCGCCGGTCCCGGTGTGGCCGGCCTCGGTGCTCTTCGCCCGGCGGGCGCCCGACAGGTACGGCGCGGGGTCCGTCGCCTGGCCGTTGACGCGCGTCTCGAAGTGGACGTGCGGGCCGGTGCAGGTGCCGGTGCAGCCGACGTAGCCGATGACCTCGCCCTGGTGGACGCTCTCGCCCACGCGGGTGCCGAAGCGCGAGAGGTGCGCGTAGCACGTGGTCAGGCTCGACGAGTGCCGGATGCAGACGATGTTGCCGTAGCCCGACTCCGAGCCGGCCTCGGTCACGACGCCGCAGGCGGCCGCCGTGACGGGCGTGCCGCTCGGCGCGGCCATGTCGAGGCCCGAGTGCGAGTGGGTCGTACGGTCCTCGCCGAACTGGCCGGTGACCGTGTAGTTGCGCACAGGCGCGGCGAGCCGGTCGGAGCCGCACGAGGTGTTGACGCCGGTCGTGGGTGCAGGCGCGGGCGCGACGTCGGGGCTGCTTGTGCCCTCGGGCGTCGAGACCTCGGAGACGGTCTCGGTCTGGGAGCCCCCGCTGTCGCCCTTCGGCTTCGAGGGACCGCTGTCGGCGACGGTGCGCACGGTGATCTTCGCCACCGGGCCCTTGCCGCCGATCGCCGGGCGCACCTGCGCCGACTCGGTCTCCGACGCGCGCTGGATGCTGAACCCGTAGCGCGGGCTGGTGCTGTCGTAGGAGGCGCCCGTCACGCTGTTGAACAGCGTGCTCCAGGTCGCCTTGCCGACGATGCCGTCGACGGCGAGGTTGTTGCGCTGCTGGAACGCGCGCACCGCGACGTCGGTCTGCTGGCCGAAGATGCCGTCGGTCGCCACGCCGAGAGCGCTCTGGATGCGCACGACCTCGGGACCCGTGCTGCCGATCCGCAGAAGCTCGCTGGGAGCCCCGGGCGCGATCGCGCGGTTCGCAGGCGACGCCTGGGCCACCTTGGCACCCCCACCCCCGGCAGCCGCGGCGGCAACCGCGGGCGCTGCCTGAGTCACGACCATCGCCGCGCTGACGGCGGTGGCGGCGTGCTTTCTCTTGGCGATCTCGCGGCGGCCCTGGGCGGCCAGCACGCGACGGCGACGGGAACGCTCCAGGGAGTTGTCCCAGAGTGCTGGCGAAGCCAGGTCCCGGTTAGGGGCATGCATTACGGCGGCTCTCCTTCGTTCGGGCCTACGGGGTTAGCTGACGGGCTCGCGCGGAAAGAGTCGCGCTACGCCACCACCCGATGGCGGCGATTCGCCCCGGCGGCCCCTCTCGCGAGAAGGGCCGCACTGGGTCCCCCGTTCCCGGCGCCCAGAGGCGCCGGAATTCGGCTCTATGTGAAACTTCTTGCCTCAGAGAGGCGCGGTCAATGTAGCGCCTTTGCAGGACACATAACCCCGATGGGCGCCCTTATAGACCACATCCGCTCCTACTACGAAGCCCTCAACACGGGCGATCCGTCGGTTGTTGCGGACCACTTCACAGACGACGCGGTCCACTACTACACGCGTCTCGGGCCCCACGAGGGCGCTCAGACCATCGGCGCCCACACGAAATGGGCGGTCGAGAACATCGACGGCCAGTGGCAGATCGAGAACGCGATCGAAGACGGCGAGCAGGCCGTGATCGAGTGGACGATGACCTGGCGCGACCCGAAGAGCGGCAAGGCGCGACTGGACCGCGGCACGGAGTGGTTCCGCTTCCGCGACGGGCGCATCTGCGAGGTGCGGGCCTACCACCACGGCGGCCCCAAGAACCCCTCGGGTGACCTGCTCGGCTTCGACCACGCCGGTCGCGGCTATACGGTCCTGGAACCTTGAAGGGCGTTCCCACCCCCGCCGTGCGCCGGCCGGCT
>DASSYY010000189.1:0-13341 GCA_035703025.1 Gemmatimonadales bacterium
GGTGGTGCGGACAGTTCACTCATCGGGCTTCCCAGGTGACAGTGGCCGTCCGGGCCATACGTGCCCGGTGGACGGAGACACGTTATGCCGCGCCCGGTCACGGGCCCATTGTACCTTCGTATAAAGTCCGATTGTACGATGGTATAACGGCGGCCGGGCGGGGGATGGCGCGGCGCTCCGGGGCAGCCTCAGGCGGCCGGCAGTGCCTTCCGGATGGCGCCCAGCAGGGCCGCCTCGGTGAACGGCTTGAGCAGGCAGTCGACGGCACCCTCCGAGAGCACGTGCGGGCGGACGGCCTCGTCGCAGTGCGCCGTGATGAAGACGGTCGGAATGTCGCTCCCCCGTCGGATCAGCTCCCGCTGCAGGTCGGGGCCCGGCATGCCCGGCATGCGGACATCCAGGATCAGGCACGCCGTGCTGGCCACGCAAACGGAGTCGAGGAACGCCTGGGGACAGGCAAACGTCTCCACCGTGAAGCCCAGTGACTGCAGCAGGCCGCGGAGCGATTCGCGGATGGAGGGGTCGTCATCCACGACGGAGATCAGGGGCACATCGGGCCTTCCGTTGCCTGGGACGACGGTTCGGCCGCCGCGGCATTTCGGGGAATGCTGAACAGGAAGCTCGCGCCCGGCCCGTCGTTCGACTCGGTCCACAGGCGGCCCCCGTGGTGCTCGGCGATGGAGCGGCTGATCGCCAGCCCCATGCCCATCCCGGTCGGCTTGGTGGTGTAGAAGGCGTCGAAGATCTTGTCCTTGCCGTCCGGCTCCAGACCGACCCCCGAGTCCCGCACGGCGACCACTACATCGCCCGCATCTCCCTCGCGGGTGCCGATGACGATCTCGCGCCGCCGGTCCTGGACGCCGCTCATCGCCTCGACCGCGTTCATGATCAGGTTCAGCACCAGCTGCTGGAGCTGAACCCGGTCGCCGGTGACCGGCGGCAGGCCGTCGGCCAGCTCAGTGCGGATGACGGCCCCGCCCTTCTGCACCTCGGCGCGCGTGATGGCGATGACCTCGTGCACGACGTCGTTCATCGCGATCCGCTCCTCCGGCGAGCCCTCCCGCCGGAACAGCGATCGGAGACGGGTGATCACCTCTCCGGCGCGCTGGCCGTCGCGGACGATGCGCCGGGTCGCGTCGCGCGCCTCGCCCAGGTTGGGCGGGTCGCCGGCGAGCCATCGCAGGGAGGCGTTGCCGTTGATCATGATGGCCGCCAGCGGCTGGTTGATCTCGTGGGCGATCGAGGCGGCAATCTGCCCCAGCGTGCTCACGCGCGACACGTGGGCCAGGTCCTGACGCATGCGGTCCAGCGCGTCCTCCGACCGCTTGCGCCCGGTGACGTCCATGACCGCGCCGACGAACTCCAGGGGCTCCGGGTCGACGCTCGCGCGGTGGGCGGTGATCTGCAGGTGCTTGACCGTGCCGTCGGGAAACAGCAGCCGGTGCTCGAAGGCGAAATCCTCGCGGTCGCGCACGGCGGCCTCCGCCAGCTGCTGGAACAGCGCGCGGTCCGCCGGGTGCACGCGCTCGCGGATCAGCGCCAGCGTGGGCGTGACGGCCCGGTCGAGCTCGTAGATCCGGTAGGTCTCCTCCGACCAGATGATGGAGTCCACGCCCGGACGCCAGGAGAAGCTGCCGGTCAGGCTCAGACGCTGCGCCTTGGCCAGGTGCTCCTGGCTCCGCCGAAGCGCATTCTCGGCCTCCGTGCGCTCCATGGCGATGCTGGCCAGGTCCCGGAACTGCTCGACGATCTCGTGCTCCGGCCGGGTCGGAATGCGGGGCTCGTGGTAGTACAGCGCGAAGGTGCCCAGCACGCGGCGGTCCCGTGCCAGGATCGGCACCGACCAGCAGGCGCGAAGGCCGTGCGCGGCCGCGAGCGCACGGTAGTCCGCCGGCAGGTCCGCCGTGCGAAAATCGTCGACGATCACCGTCTCCCGCCGGAACGCCGCGACGCCGCAGGGGCCTTCCTCCGAGCCGACCGGGCGGCCGTCGAGCGCGGCCGTGTACGCCCGCGGGAGGCTGGGAGCCACACCCTGCCGCAGGCGCTTGCCTTCGTCGTCCAGGAACATGATCGAGCAGATCGCGCCTGGAGATTCCTGCTCCACCAGCCGGCAGAGTACCTCGAGCGTCCGGGTGAGCGGCTCGCCCTTCGCGATCATTTCGAGCAGCCGGGTCTCGCCGGCGAGCAACGCCTCGGACCGTTTGCGCTCGCTGATGTCGCGGTAGATGATGTAGCCCTCGATCGGGCCGGCCGTCAGGACGGGTGAGGCCGTCATCGAGACCGCCAGGCGGACACCGTCCTTCCGCCGGCGCACCGTTTCCGATTCGACCTTCTGGCCGCTCGAAAGCAGCCGGGCGTTGTTCTGATACTCTTCCATCCGCTCGTGCGGAGCGACCAGATCGCGGAGCGGCCGATGCACGGCCTCTTCCGGCGTGTAGCCGAACATGCGGGTGAACTCCTTGTTCACCCGCATGACCCTGACGGCCGCGTCCACCAGGACGACGGCGTGGGGGGCCAGCTCGAACAGCTCGTCGAGGTGGGCCGTCTGCCGGGTCAGCTCCTCCTCGGCCCGCTTGCGGTCCTCGATGTCGGTCGTCTGCCCGTACCACTTGACGACATGTCCCCGCTCGTCGTGCTGCGGCACCCCGCGGAAGAGGAACCAGCGATCCACGCCGTCGTGCCGCCGCAGGCGCGCCTCGATCTCGCCGGGCTGGCCGGACGCGAGCAGCGAGCGCCAGTACGCCACGAGCCGCGGCAGGTCCGCCGGGCACACCGCCACCTGCCATCCCCAGCCCATGGCCTGCTCGAGCGTGAGCCCGGTGAAATCCAGCCAGCGCTGGTTGAGAAAGTCGACGTAGCCGTCGGGGAGCGAAGTCCAGACCAGTCCGGGGATGGTATCGATGGCGACGCGATACTGGTCGTGCAGGGTGGCGATGTCCGCGGTGTTGTCGCTCATGGAACGTCCATTCTCGAGCTCGCCACGGCCCGAGGTCGGGACCGACGGCAGGGGAGGCATCGCGTCGGGGATGATGTGTCCGGGGCGGTACGCCGGCCATTATACATTCGTATAGCGACCAACCCCGAGGCATTGCGGGCTACTCGGTCGTCTTTCCCTTCAGTCTCGCGGCGCGGTTGACCAGATCGGGCAGGGACGTCGCCCGCATCTTCGCCATGACGCGGCCCCGATGGACCTTGATGGTGATCTCGCTGATGCCGAGTTCGGCCGCCGCCTGCTTGTTGAGCCGCCCCGACACCACCAGGTCCATCACCTGCCGCTCGCGCCCCGTCAGCGACGCATAGCACTCCCGCAGCTCTCGCAGCTCGCCGTCCTCGTGCCGGGCGGCCCGGTCGCGATCGATCGCTTCCCGGATCCCCCCCAGCAGGTCCTCGTCGAGAAAGGGCTTGGTGAGGAACTCGACGGCACCTGCCTTCATCGCCCGCACCGACATGGGTATGTCGCCGTGACCGGTGATGAACACGATCGGCACCTCGGTGTGGTGCGCGGCCATGCGGGCCTGGAGCTCGAGCCCGCTCAGGCCCGGCAGCCCCACGTCCAGCACCAGGCAGCTCGGCGCCTCGGCCTTCGGGCGGGCCAGGAACTCGTGGGCCGACTCATAGGCCTCCACCCGCCAGCCCGCCGACCGGATCAGGCCTGCCAGGGCCTCGCGCACCGAGGCGTCGTCCTCTACCACGAAGACTATGGCGCCTGACTCCTGCATGGAGGCTCCTGGCCGGGGATCGCGTCGACGGGCGTGCCGCTGAATCTGGACGGCGGAAGGCTGGATCGCCAGCACGGGCATCCAAGCGCTGCCCGCCGGGGCGCGGCATAATGTCGTTCTGAGCCGTTGGGTGATCGAGTGGCTGATCGCCCGACCGGTCTCGCATTGGTGGCAGTAGCACCTGTGACGGCAAGCGTGGCCCGTCCGGCCGCGGTCCGGGGTACTCGAAGAGGACGCCTCATGCTCCGCCCGTTGACGACCTTCAAGGCACTCCGCCTCGCCTTCGGAAAGTCCCCCCAGCCGCGGGTGGGCCAGCTCCGCCCGCCTGTGGTCGCGCTGCTCGCGGCACGACTCGCCGAGTGCGAGGAGCTGGAGCTCCTGCTCCGGGCCGCCGGCCGGGAGCCGCGCCCGTCCGATTCCGGCGTGCCCGCCAGGAGTCTGAGCGAAATCCACGCGGATGTCGCGGCCTACACCGAGCTCCTGTCGGAGCGGCTGGCCTGGGTTGGCCGGACGGCTGCGGGCGCGGAGGACATCGGTCCGAGTGCCTCCTCGCCGGACCGGGTATCCCTCGGCGTCGCGGTCGCGGCGTTCGCCGGCGGGATGCGCGGCGGTGCCGAAGAGGCGGAGCGTCTCGGCGACCACGAGAGCGCTGGCCTGCTGGCCGAGATCGCCCGGGTGGCGGAGACCTGGCTCTGGTACCTCGATACGCCGCCGTCCGCGCAGGACGCCTCGGGCGCAAGCTCGACCACTCCACAGGGAGGCACCCCGATGAGGATGATCCGCCTGCTGGCCGCTCTCCTGGTTTGCCACCTCGCGCTCGCGGGCCCGCCGCTCGCCGCGCAGCAGAAGAGCCTGCCGGAGCAGATCGCCGACGTCATGGTGCAGCTCAATGGCGGCATTCATACCGGGTATCGCTTCGCGCACGCCAAGGGCCTCGTGCTCACGGGCACCTTCACCCCGGCGCCCTCGGCGCGCACCATCAGCCGGGCCGCCCACCTGACCGGGCCGGGCGTGCCGGTGACGGTACGGCTCTCCGACGGGACCGGCGTTCCCCAGATCAACGACGACAATCCCAACGCCGCGCCGCGCGGCATGGCGATCCGCTTCACCCTCCCCAAGGGCGGTTTCACCGACATCGTCGCGAACTCGCACAACGGATTCTTCGTGGGGACCGGCGAGGACTTCCTGGCCTTCCTCAAGGCGGTCGCCGCCACGACCCCCACGAGCCCGCACCCGTCGCCGATCGAGCAATTCCTCGGCGCGCATCCGCGCGCACTGAAGGTCATCACCGACTCGCGGCCGCTCCCGAAGAGCTTCGCCAACCTGGCCTTCTACGGGAACAACGCGTTCACGTTCGTCGACAGCGCCGGCACGCGCCGGGTCGGCCGGTACCAGATCCTGCCGGTCGCGGGGGCCGCGGAGCTCGACTCGGTGGCCGCCTCGAAGGTGACGCCCAACTATCTGTTCGACGAGCTCCGCGCCCGCGTCGGCAAGGCGCCGATCGCCTACCGCCTGTACGTGCAGCTGGCCGATCCGGGCGACCAGACCAACGACGGCTCGATCGTGTGGCCGAGCAGTCGCAAGCGCGTGGAGCTCGGGACGCTCAAGCTCGCCGCCGTGGCTCCGGACAACGACCGGCTCCAGCAGACGCTGACGTTCAATCCGATCTATCTCACCGACGGCATCCAGCTGTCCGACGATCCGTTCGTCCCCCTCCGCTCCGCGGTGTACGCCCTCTCCGTGCGTCACCGTCACTGAGGGCGAAGGACACGGCTCCGGAGCGCGGCAGCCCCGTGCGTCCCGATGGACTGGCCCGGGACGGAGTGCTACGATCCACGATGGCTCACGCGAGGCCCCGCACCTGCCCGATGCGGGGTCCTTGTCTTCTCGACGCCGCGGGTGCGGCGCCGGTCACACCGACGGAGGCAGACATGACTCGCACCGCTACGCCCCCGCGCCGGGGCCTCCAGGCCGCCGCTCGCGAAGGCTCGGACTCCCGCGCCGACGGGAGCCGCTTCTACTCGACCAAGAACGATCTGCCGGAGGCCACGCGCCACCAAGCGGTCGAGCTGCTCAACCAGCGCCTCGCCGACTGCATCGACCTCCAGACGCAGTGCAAACAGGCCCATTGGAACGTGAAGGGTCCGGCTTTCATCGCGCTGCACAAGCTGTTCGACGAAATCAACGAAGCCGTCGAGGAGTACGTCGATCTGCTCGCCGAGCGTGTGGTCCAGCTCGGCGGAATCGCCGAGGGAACGGTGGGCGTGGTCGCCAAGCGGTCCTCCCTGGTGGACTATCCGCTCGGGCTCACCACCGGCCAGGAGCACGTCGCGGCGCTGTCGGACGGGCTGGCCATGTTCGGACGCACGGCGCGGGTGGGCATCGAGGAGATGAACGAGCTCGAGGACGCCGACAGCGCCGACATCCTGACCGAGATCTCCCGGGGCGTCGACAAGTGGCTCTGGTTCGTGGAGGCGCACCAGCAGAGCCCCGCCTGACCGGCGCGCGGCCGAGGTCACGCCTGGGCCACGCAGCCGCTACGGCAGGCGGCGAACGTGACCCATGCGCCTGCCGCTCGGAGTCGCGTCGCTGGTTGCCCTGGCCCTCATCGCTGCGCCCGCTTCCGTCGGGGCGCAGTCGAGCGCCCGCGAGGGCGGGTCCGTGGAGCGCGTCCTGGGGGCGGCCGGCCACGCCGTCGCCTTCACCTACCGGCGCACCGAGGCCTCACGGGTCGGCCTCGGGGTCGACCTGGCGGTCGGGATCTTCCCGGCGGCGCTGGCGGTCCGGACCGCGCGCCTGATGGTCGATGCGGGATTTGCCCGCACCCAGCGGCTCGGGCCGGCAGCCCTGATCCTCAAGGCCGGTGTCGGCACCCGGCTCGACGTCGGGCCCGCTCCCGAGATCATCCCCGGGGTCCAGGCCGGCATCGCCGCCATCGTTCCGCTCGAGCGGAACGCCGGGCTCCGGATCGACCTCACCCGGCGGGTGCTGTTTCCCGACGGCCCGGCTGTCTCCCAATGGAGCCTCGGGGTCGGCATCTCCGTCCTGTCGCTGCGTTTCCCTGTCCATCCCTGACGGCTGGCGACGTGGTGGATGCGCATCTCCCCTCGCCCGGCTGAGGCCCGCGGAGCTCAGCGCCCGTCGTTGGACGAACCGCGCTCCTCGTCGCCCGTGAGCCGCTCGCGCACCTCATCGACCAGGTGGCTCGTGGAGCTCTTGATCCGATCGAGGCCCTGTTTGGCCGCGCTCAGTCCTCGCTTCGCGGTGGCCCGGACCGCCGCCGTGATTCTCCGGCGGCGCGTGGTCTTCGTCCGGCCGGCCGGCTTGCCGCGAGCCGTCCTGCTCCGTGTCGCCGGCTGCTTGCCTGCCGGCTTCGCCGGCGCCCGCTTGCCCGTGGACTTCCTCCCGACCGGCTTCTTCGACTTGGATGCGCTGGGACGCCGACTGGTCTTCTTCTTCGCGGCCATGCTGTCCTCGTGCGGTGGAGTGGAGCCGGATCGCGGATTCGCGTGGATCGCCTCCGGCCCACCCAATGTCGGCGCCCCACTGCGGGGCCGCCGTATCCCCCGTCACGCAGGCCGCCGGTGCCATTGCTGGCGCTCCTTCTCGGCCTGCTTGCGCTGCTCGTCGCGCCAATGCTGGTACCGCTTCCACTGGTCCTTGGCGAGCATCGGCTGCAAGGCCTCGTCGAAGGTGGCCTGGCGCCGCTCGAGCTCCTCGGCCAGCGGGCGGAACTCTCCTCGGTGCCGCTGCGCCGCCTCGCGGTCGCCCTGTTCGAAGGCATCGCGCAGGTCGCGTCGCATCGCGGCGAGGCTGTCCCGCTGCGGACGGGTGGAGCTCATGAATCGCTCATAGAGCTGGGCATAGCCGTCCACGCGGTCGGGCGGCAACTCCACGATCCGCGCGAACTCGGCCGGGGCCGGGGGCCCGTTCAGCACGACGGGATCGGGCGGCGACATGCGGCCCGCCCCACGCATGCCTCCGCGCATGCCGGGGCCGCCTTCGTCGCCGCTCCCGCTGTGGGCTTCGGGGCCATCCGGCACCTGCGCCGCCGCGGACGCGGCGAAGGGAGGCGCCGCCAGGGACACCGAGGTGGCGAGGACGAGAAACATTCGTCCGGAATCCATGGTATACCTCCGAGGGCAAAGCTCGAGCTTGAACTAGATGGGGGACGCACGAGCTACAGCCGTTGCGGGGACACCGTTGGCCGAGGCGTGCGCACCTTCCCCCGGCCGCCGCCACCCGCCATGTTTCGGAGCAGTCGCCGCCCGCGGAACCCACCCCCGCTGCCGAGGTCGCAGTGTCCGCTCATCCCGCCCGTGCTTCGCGTGCCACGCTCGCGCTGCTGGGTTCGCCCCCGGCTGCCGGGTGGCGGCGGTATGCGATTGCCGTGCTGGCCGTGGCCGCGACGGCTTCCCTCCGATTCGTCCTCGAGCCTGTGGTCGGCGAGCGCCTGCCGTTCGTCACGCTCTTCTTCGCCGTCTTCGTGGCCGCCTGGTATGGTGGGTTCGGGCCGGGCCTCCTGGCCACGGCGCTCGGTACCTTCGTCTCCACGTTCATCTTCATCGGGGCCATGACCCGGGTTCCGGGGCTCGATCGCATCGCGGCGCTCGGGACGGTGCTGTTCGTTCTCACCGGACTGGCCACGGCGTGGATGGGCGAAACCCGGTTGCGTGCCATGCGGCTCGCCGACCGGGCCGCGCGCCAGGCGGCCGCCGAGGCCGACCGGGCGGACGAGGAGCGGGAGCGCGCGGAGGACGAGGCCGCCAAGGCCGAAGAAGCCGCGGCCGAGGCTGAGCTCGCGGCCCAGGAGGCCGCCGAGGCGCTCGAGCGCCAGCTCGAGGCGGAAGTCGCGCTCAGGCGCAGCCAGCTGGAGCTGGCCGACTTCTTCGAGCACGCGACGATCGGCCTCAACTGGATCGGCCCCGACGGCGTGATCCTGCGCGCCAATCGCGCCCAGCTGGCCATGCTCGGCTGCGAGGCTTCCGAGTATGTGGGCCGGTCGTTCGCCGACTTCCAGACGGACCGCGCGGTCTCGGACACCTTGCTCACGCGCCTCGCCGCGCACGAGGTGGTGCACGAGCTATCGTCGCGGATGCGCTGCGGGGACCGCGAGCCGTGCGACGTCGTGCTCAGCGCCAGCGGCTACTGGGAAGAGGGTCGGATGACCCACGCGCGCTGCTTCGTTCGTGACGTGACCGAGCAGAAGCGCGCGGAGGATGCCGTCCGCTCGCTCCAGCGGCTCGAGTCGGTGGGCCGGCTGGCCGGCGGCATGGCCCATGAGGTGAATAACCAGATGACGGTCGTGCTCGGCGCGACCGACTTCCTCCTTCGCCGGACCGACCTGCCGCCTCCGGCCCGCGCCGACGTCCAGTTCATCCGCGACGCCGCTACCCGCTCGGCGGGCATCACCGCCCAGCTCCTCGCCTTCGGCCGGCGGCAGATCCTCCGGCCCGAGGTCGTCGATCTCAACGCGACCGTCGCCGGCTTCGAGCCCGTGCTGCGGCGCACGATGGGGGATCAGTACATCATCACCCTGGATCTCGGACCGGGCATGGCCAAGGTCCGGGTCGACCGGGGGCAGCTCGAGCAGGTGCTGCTGAACCTCGCGCTCAACGCGGCCGATGCGATGCCCGACGGCGGGCGGCTCACGCTCCGGACCGCGGCGACTACGCTCGTCCCGGGGGATCGGCGGCTCCCGCTCGAGCCCGACGTGAAGCCCGGGCCCTACGTCGAGCTGGCCATGCAGGACACCGGCACCGGCATGGACGCGGCCACGCTCGACCGGGTGTTCGAGCCGTTCTTCACGACCAAGTCCGTGGGGAAGGGGACCGGGCTGGGACTCTCGACGGTGTACGGGATCGTGCGCCAGAGCGGCGGCTACGTCGCCGCCGACAGTGCCGTAGGCGCGGGATCGACGTTCACGATCTACCTTCCGGTCAGCACTGACGTGTCGGCTCAGGCCCTCCCTCCCGGTCCGATCGCCGGGGGTGGCCGCGGAGAGACCGTGATGATCGTCGAGGACAAGCCCGAGGTGCGGCGGATGGCGGTCCGGGCGCTGCAGGAAGGCGGCTTCGCGGTGGTGGAGGCCGGCGACGGCGTCGAGGCGCTCGCGCTGCTGGGGGACGGACATTCCGGCGTGGACCTGGTCCTGACGGACCTGGCCCTGCCCAACATGGACGGCCTGGCGCTTGCCCGCGAGCTGCGCCAGGCGCGTCCCAAGGTGCCGGTGCTCTTCATGACCGGCTACACGAGCGACGAGAGCGTCCGGCGTACCGCCGCGCTCCGCGGCCATCCTCTCATCGAGAAGCCGTTCACGGCCGATCTGCTGGTCAGCCGCGTGCGCGAGGCGCTCGACGCCGCTGCGCCCGGCGATCCGGCGGACTGACCGCCGGCCGCTCTCGGGAACGCGACGGTATCGATGGACGACAGCCACTACTACCACGCCCCCGACCTCGCCCGCTTCGGCGAGATGGGCAAGGGCGCGCCCGAGCTCTGGGAGAAGTTCTCCGCGTGGTACGGCGCGGTGTTCGCCGAAGGTGCGCTCACCGCGCGGGAGAAGGCGCTCATCGCCCTGGCGGTGAGCCACGCGGTCCAGTGCCCCTACTGCATCGACGCCTACACCACCGCCTCGCTGGAGCAGGGGTCCAACGAGGAGCAGATGACCGAGGCGGTCCACGTGGCGGCCGCCATCCGCGGCGGCGCCTCGCTGGTGCACGGGGTGCAGATGCGCAACCACCTCGAGCGCCTCGGGATGTAGATGGGCGTCCTGCCTACCCTCCAGAAGCAGCGGCACCCGCTGGCATCGGGCGAGGCGCAGCGCCGCCGCCTGGCGGCGCTGCCGCTCGCGCGGAGCTTCGAGTCCGCGCTCGACGGGGTCGGCCTCCTGCCGCTGGCAGCGACCGGGATCGAGATCCTCCAGGTCAACGTCGGCAAGAAGTGCAACCAGACCTGCCGGCATTGTCACGTCGACGCGGGGCCCGACCGCACCGAGATGATGCCGCCGGACGTGGTGGACGCCTGTCTCCGGGTCCTGGCCGAGAGCTCCATCCCCGTGCTCGACATCACTGGCGGCGCGCCGGAGCTCCATCCCGAGTTCCGGCGCATCGTCGTCACGGCGACCGGCCTCGGCCGGCGTGTCATCGATCGGTGCAACCTCACCATTACCCGGCTGCCCAACTATCGCTGGATCCCGCGATTCCTCGCCGACCACCAGGTCGAGATCACCGCGTCGCTGCCCTACTTCCAGGCGCGCCAGACCGACGCCCAGCGGGGCGACGGCGTGTTCGAGGACTCGGTCGCCGCGCTGAGGGAGCTCAACGCGCTCGGCTACGGGAAGCCGGGCCGCGGCCTGGTGCTGAACCTCGTCACCAATCCGGTCGGCGCCTTCCTGCCGCCCGACCAGCGCGCCGCGGAGCGCGACTGGAAGCGCGAGCTCGAGCGCCGCTACGGCATCGTGTTCGACCGGCTGTTCACCATCACCAACATGCCGATCAGCCGCTTCCTCGAGCATCTCGAGGAGAAGGGACAGACGGAGGCCTACCTCGCGCGCCTCGTCCAGGGCTTCAATCCCGTCGCGGCCGCCGGCGTGATGTGCCGCACCACGCTGTCGGTCGGCTGGGACGGGACGCTCTACGACTGCGACTTCAACCAGATGCTGGAGCTGCCGCTGGGCCAGGCGCTGCCGCGCGACATCCGCGACTTCGACGCGGCCCGGCTGGCCGGCCGGCCGATCGCGCTCGGCCCCCACTGCTTCGGCTGCACGGCCGGGGCGGGCTCAAGCTGCGGTGGGGCGGTCGCGTGATTACATTCTCCGGATGAGCGCGACTCTTCAGCCTGCCAAGCAGGCCCCGACCCCCGGAGCCGGTGTGCCCACCATCTGGCTCGACGGCAAGTGGTACGACCGCGACACGGCCACCGTGTCAGTGTACGATCACGGCCTGCTCTACGGCGACGGTGTCTTCGAGGGCATCCGCATCTACGGCGGCAAGATCTTCCGCCTGGCGGAGCACCTCGAGCGGCTCTACGACTCCGCCCAGGCCATCTGGATGACCGTGCCGATGCCGCGCGAGGAGATGGCGGCGGTCACCGAGGAGGCGGTCCGCCGCTCGGGCATCACCGAGGGCTACATCCGCCACATCGTCACCCGCGGTGTGGGCGACCTCGGCCTCGATCCGCGGAAATGCCCGCGGCCGTCCGTCATCATCATCGTCGACACGATCAAGCTCTGGCCCGAGGAGGTGTACGAGACCGGGCTCAAGGTCGTCACGGCCGGCACGCCGATCCCGCAGCGCGAGTCGCTCTCGCCCCGGGTCAAGTCGCTCAACTACATGGCCCACATCCTCGCCAAGATCGAAGGGGTGCAGGCGGGCGCCGACGAAGTGCTCATGCTGGACAGCAGCGGCAGCGTCGCCGAAGGCTCGGGGCAGAACATCTTCGTGGTGAAGCACGGCAAGCTCGCGACGCCGCCGGCCTATGCCGGCATCCTCAAGGGCGTCACGCGGGACGTCGTCATCGAGCTCGCGCGCGGGGCGGGCTACGAGGTGCAGGAGACGATGCTCAACCGCTACGACGTCTACACGGCGGACGAGGCGTTCTTCACCGGCACCGCGGCCGAAGTCGTGGCCATCCGCCAGGTGGACGGGCGGCTCATCGGCGCCGGCAAGTCCGGGCCCGTCACCCGCGACCTCCGGGCCCGCTTCCAGGCGCTCGTCCGGAGCTGACCACGCTCCTGTCGGTCGTCATTCCGACGCTGGACGAAGCCCCACGCCTGCCGCGGCTCCTGCAGGACCTGTCGGCGCTGTCCATTCCCCATGAGATCATCGTCGCCGACGGCGGCTCCACGGACGGTACGACCGACGTGGCGGCCGCCCGCGGCGCCCGCGTCGTCCGGGCGCCGCGCGGACGCGGGCGCCAGCTCGTTGCCGGCGTCGCGTCGGCCACCGGCACCTGGCTCCTGATGGTGCACGCCGACGCGCGGCTGCCGGCGACGGCGGTGCGGGCGGCCGAGGCGGTCGTGGACCGGCCGGAGGTCGATGCCGCGGCGTGGCCGCTCGCCATCGCCGGCCGGGGCGCATGGCTCCGGTGGGTCGAGCGGAGCGCGGCGCTGCGCTGGCGGCTCACCGGCCTGGTCTACGGCGACCAGGGCCTGTTGGTTCGGCGCGCCGTCTATGACGCGGTCGGCGGGTACCCGGACACCGATATCATGGAAGACGTCGTCCTCGCTCGCCGTCTCGCGCAGCGGACCCGCGTGGTCCGGCTGCCTGAGCCGATCCTCGCGGATGCCCGGCGGTGGCAGCGCGAGGGACGGGTCCGCGGCACCGTTCGCAACGTGACGCTGCTCTCGCTCTTCCTCGCCGGCGTGGCGCCGGACCGGCTCGCGCGCTGGTATCGTCCCGAGCCGCGCGCGCGATGACGCCAGCGCTCGCCATCCTGCTCAAGGCGCCCCGTCTCGGCACCGTCAAGACGCGGCTCGCGGCCGAGATCGGAGCCCGGCAGGCGCTGCGGCTCTACCGTGTCATGGCCAACCGGACCCTCGCCGAGGTCCGCGACGCCGGGCTCGCGGCCACGGTGTGGTTCACGCCGTCCGACGCCGCCGCCGAGATGCGAGCCTGGCTCGGCG
>DASSYY010000205.1:0-6028 GCA_035703025.1 Gemmatimonadales bacterium
TCCGACCGGGCGACCGCCCGACCGCCTGCCCGCCCGACCGCCTGACCGCCGGACCGGGCGACCGCCCGACCGCCTGCCCGCCTGCCCGCCCTACCGCCCCATCTCCACCACCACGCTGTCGATCTGCTGAATCACCGACCGCCCCGCCTGCGCGTGATGGTTCGCCTGCACCGAGAAGGTCCACACCCGTCCGTCCGCCCGCTCGATGAAGCCCGACAGCGCGTTCACGCCGCCGATGCTGCCGTCCTTGGCCTGGACCCGGCCCTCGAGCGGTGTCCGGACGAAGCGACTCCGGAGCGAGCCGACCTGCGCCGAGCGCGGCAGCCCGGCGAGAAAGGTCCCGGCCCGGGGGTGCCCGCGGATGAAGCGGAGGATCTTGGTGAACGCCACCGGGCTCACCAGGTTGCCGCTGGAGAGGCCCGATCCGTCCGACAGGGAGACCTCGGTCGAGTCCACCCGGACCGAGTCGATCAGGAACCGGCGCTCGACTGCGAGCCCCTCGGTCCACGAGCCGGCGCGGCCGAACTGGCGGCCGAGCTGCTTGAGTACCATCTCGGCGAACCAGTTCTGGCTCCGGTTGAGAATCGGAAAGATCCACTCGTGCAGCGGCCGCGAGGTGATCTCCGCCAGCGGCGGCGTCGTGCGCGCCTCGCGGTAGAGCATCGAGTCGGTCGTCGAGCGGGTGGTGCCGGTGATGGCGATCCCCGCCTGCTGCAGCACCTGCCGGAAGGCGCGGGCGGTGAACAGGTTGGGGTCGGGCATCGCGAACGACTCGGTCTGCGTCGGCCGGTCGAGCGCAGCGGTGCCCTCGGCCCACACGTTGAGCGTGCCCGGCTCGCGGTAGATCCGGTCGCCGATGTCCGAGCGGCCGCCCGCCGGGACGGTGACGGTGCGGTTCTCGAAGACCACGTCGCCCACGTCGGGCGACATGGTGATCACCGCCGGCGTCCCCGCCTCGGTCCCGGGTCCCCAGACGAAGTCGACGCTGTTGTCGTTGAAGCCGAGCGCAGTGACCGGAGCCGCGTACCACCAGTTGAGGTCGAAGGCCTCCCAGCCGGGATGGACGGTCAGGGGCTCGAAGTAGCTTCCGTCGCCCACCAGGTCGCCCCGGATCTCGCGCACGCCGCGCTTGCGGAGCGCGTCGGCGAGCTCGCGGAGTCGGGTGAAGGAGTCGGTCTCGCAGGCGCCCTCCCGCAGCGTGTCGGTGGCGAAGCAGCGCTTGCCGAAGGTCGGGTCGCCCCGGCCGTACAGGACCAGGTCGCCCTGCAGCACGCCGCCCGCGAGCGGACCGTTGCCGTAGAGGCTCGTCTTCACGGTCCAGTCGGGCGGCAGCAGCGCCGACGCCACGGCCGCGACGATGATCTTGGTGTTGCTCGCCGGGATGACGAGCTGGCGCGGGTTCCGGCCATAGCGCAGCGCGCCCTTGTCGTCGATCAGGGCGACACCCCAGAGCTGGCGATCGAAGGGCGGGGCGTCGAGCCGCGCGTCGAGCCGTTTGGGGAGGGATTGGGCGGGAAGGGCGGCGACGCACGCGAGGAGAACGACGCACGTGAGGAATGTGCTGACGGCGGCGTGCCCTGAGATGATCGCCTTCGCTGCGCTCAGGCTGACGAGGGGTGGTGCGCCCTCCGGCCGGCCGGCCGGCCGCCCACCCCCCCGACTGTCCGCCCGCCCGCCCGCCTGACCGCCCGCCCGCCTTTCAGTCATACGCCACCCTCGGGTCCACTCGCGCATAGAGCATATCCGTCAACAGGTTCACCAGCACGAACACCAGGCTCAGGAACAGGATGCTCCCCTGGACCGCCGGCAGGTCCCGCTTGTCGATCGCTGTGAGCACGTAGCGCCCAACCCCCGGCCAGGAGAAGATGGTCTCGGTCAGGATCGAGCCGGTGAGATAACTGCCGAAGTCGAGCCCCAGCACCGTGAGCACCGGCAGCAGCGCGTTCCGAAACGCGTGGCGCAGCACCACGCGACCCTCGCCCAGTCCTTTCGCCCGCGCGGTCCGGACGAAGTCGCTCTGGAGGAGCTCCTGCATCGCCGCGCGGGTCATCCGCGACAGAAAGGCCACCGAGCGCATTCCCAGGGTGAGCGCCGGCAGGATGATGTACAGCGGCCCCCGCGCGCCCGACGGCGGCAGCCACCGCAGCGTCACCGCGAACACCAGAATCAGCAGCAGCCCCACCCAGTACACCGGAAACGACACGCCCAGGTAGGCCGCGAAGGCGCTGAGCCGGTCGGGCACGCTCCCCGGCCGCCACGCGCCGTAAATGCCGATCGAGATTCCGGTCAGCGCCGCGAACAGCATCGCCGCGCCGGCGAGCTGCAGCGTGGCGGGGAACCGCTGCAGCAGGTCGGTCAGGATCGGGCGGCGGGTGATGTAGCTGGTGCCGAGGTCGCCCCGGACGACCCCGCCGACGTAGCGGACGAACTGGAGCGGCAGCGGGTCGTCCAGGTGCAGCTCGGCCCGGAGCCGCGCGATGGTCTCGGCGTCCGCGCGCTCGCCGACCATGGCCTGCACCGGGTCGCCGGGCGCCACGTAGAGCAGCAGGAAGGTGACGACGAGGACGCCGAGCAGGGTCGGCACGAGCAGCGCGAACCGGGCCAGCAGGAAGCGCGTCACCGCGCGCGCTCCACGGAGGTCCAGCGCTGGCCGGTGAACACCGCGGGAATCCGCCACCCCTTCACGTCGGGCTGGACCGCCCACACGTCCTCCGGGAACCAGAGGAAGATCCAAGGCGCCAGGTCGAACACCCGGGCGTCGATCGCGCGCGCGAGCCGCGCCTTCTCCAGGGTGTCCGGGGTGCTCCGCGCGCGCTCGATCATCCCGTCCAGCGCGGTGTCGCTCAGGAAGGCGTAGTTGCCGCCGGGGCCCTTGTTGCTCGAGTGAAAGAGCGGGTACGAGAAGTTCTCGGGGTCGGGGTAGTCGGCGTACCAGTCGCCCAGGAAGAGATCGGCCTCGCCGTTTCGCACCGTCGCGCGGACGCTGGGGGCGTCGCGCTCGAGGATCTCGACCTGGATGCCGAGGAGGGCGAGGTCCTGTTGCACCGACTGCGCCACCCGGGCGAGCTCGGCACGCTTGCTGCGCCAGAGCTGCAGCCGGAAGCCATTGGGGTAGCCCGCCTCGGCCAGCAGTCGGCGGGCGCCGGCGGTATCCCACGGGTACGGCGCGCGGGTGGGGTCGTAGCCCAGGATGCCCGGCGGGATGGCGCCGGCGGCCAGGACGCCGCGGCCCGCCATCTGCGTGCGGAGCAGCGTCCGGACGTCGGTAGCCAGGTTGAGCGCGCGGCGCACGCGGACGTCCTTGAGCGGGCCGCGGGTGGTATTCATGGCGATGTAGAGATCGCGGAGGGCCGGCCGGCGCTGCAGCTCTTCGGGGCGCTCCATCTCCCAGCGTCGGGTCTCGCCGAACGGGATCTCGACCACGCTCAGGTTGCCGGTCTCGAACTCGGCGCCCTGGGTGAGCACCTCGGGGATGATCCGCACCGTCAGCGTGTCCTCTTTCGGGGGCCCCGCCCAGTACATGGGGTTCCGTGCGAGGACGATGGCGTCGTCGTGCGACCAGGAGACGAACCGCCAGGGCCCGCTCCCCACCGGCGCCTGGTCGAAGCCCGGCGGCGTCGGGGTCGGCACCACGGCGGCCACCGGCATCGCGAGGAACTTGGGGAAGATGTTGAGCGGCTCGGTCAGGGTGAAGACGATGGTGGTGTCGTCCGGCACGGCGATGCCGGCCACCGCCGGCGCCTTGCCCGCCGCGTATTCCCGGGCACCCTTGATGGGGAAGAGTGGCCACTGGCGCCCCGCCTTGGAGGCGGGATCCAGCGCCCGGAGGATCGAGGCCCGCACGTCCCGGGCGCGGATCGGCCGGCCGTCGTGGAACGTGGGGCCGGTGCGGAGGTGAAAGGTGTACACCGCGCCGGTCCGGTCGCTCTCCCACTGGGTGGCGAGCCCCGGCCGGAGCCGCCCCTCGGTATCGAACTGGACCAGGTTGTCGAACAGCAGCGTCACGACCTCGCCGCTCTGCACGTCGTTCGAGAGGGCCGGATCGAGTGAGGCCGGATCGGCGCCCTCGTAGTAGGTGAGCCCCGTCCCGGACGTCTCGCCGCCGACCGCGCAGGCGGCGAACAGGAGGGCCAAGCCAGGCAGGATGTGGTGCGGCGGCAGCGGAATCGAGAGGCCCGTCGGCAAGCCCACGTTGACATAAAGGCGTAAGGTGGTCAAACTACCGGGCTTAGAGCATGTCGTCAATCGCGCTGCCACCCCCGTTCGTCCCTCGTCGCCCGGCCCAGGTGCCTCAGTGAGGGGCGGGGCCGCGGTGGCGCTGGCATTGCTCCTCGCGGCCGCCGGTTCGGCGGGAGCGCAGGAGTCCCCGCGGGTCGTCCGCAAGCTCGCCTTCGAGGGGAACAGCGCGATCAGCGACGAGGTCCTCGCCAGCGGGATCGCCACCACCAACTCGAGCTGGTTCGCGCGCGCGTTCCTCGTTCGCCTGGTGGGGCTGGGCGAGAAGCGCTACTTCGACGAGCAGGAGTTCAAGCGCGACGTCGTCCGCCTCGATGTGCTCTACCGTCGGAGCGGCTACCCCCACGTGCTCATCGACACGACCGTCCGCCGGACCCCCACCAACGTCTACATCACCTTCCGGATCAAGGAGGGCGAGCCGATGCGCGTCACTCGACTCGACGTGCTGGGGCTCGACTCGCTGCCGGCGCAGGTCCGCCGCGAGACCCTGGTGGACCTCCCGCTCCACGTGGGCGACCCGTTCAACCGCTACATCATGCAGGCGACGGCGGACACGATCACCCGCCGCCTCCGCGACCGCGGGTACCCCTCCGCTCGGCTGTTCACCAGCTTCGAGGCCAACCGGGAGGCGGAGACCGCCACCGTCAGCTTCGAGACGGCGGCGGGCCGGCGCGCATCGATCGGGGAGGTGAACGTCGTGGGCACCAACCGGATCGCCCCCCAGGTGGTCCGCAACCTGCTCATCTCGCGGTCCGGCCGGCAGTATTCGCAGGACGAGCTCTATCAGAGCCAGCGGAACCTCTACAGCTCGGACCTGTTCCGCTTCGCCACCGTCAACATCGACTCCGCCAAGTTCCAGGCCGACGCGGACTCGGTTCCGATCGTGGTGCAGGTGAGCGAGGCGAAGCGCCGGCGCATCCGCGGCGGGATCGGCTACGGCACCGACGATTGCTTCCGCGGCTCCCTCGGCTGGACCACGCGCAACTTCCTGGGCAGCGGCGGGCGCATCCTCGACCTCACCAGCCGGATCTCCAAGGTGGGCGTGGGCGCGCCATTCGACTGGGGCCTCGACCGGAACATCTGCAACAACTCGCGCCAGGACACGGTCGGCTCGGCCAAGGTCAACTTCAGCCTGGGCGCGTCCATCCGGCGGCCGGCGTTTCTGTCGCCCAACAACACCATCGCGGTCTCGCTGTTCACCGAGCGCCGCTCCGAGTACAAGGTGTACCTGCGGCAGGAGACCGGCACCGCCGTGACGCTGCGGCGCGAGACACCCAAGCGCCGGATCCCGCTCTCGCTGGCCTACACGCTCTCCTACGGCCACACGGAGGCCACCGCCGAGAGCTTCTGCGCGTCGTTCAACGCGTGTACCGAGGACCTGGTGGCGCTGCTGCGGCAAAACCGGGTGCTGGCCACGCTCACGGCGACCGGAACGCTGCCGCGGGTCAACAATCCACTCGACCCCTCGCGCGGCTCGCTCTCCTCCATCGATCTCACCTGGAGCTCGCGCTTGCTCGGCTCGAGCTCGTTCCAGCAGTTCTTCCGCGCCGTGGGCGACTATTCGTGGTACCGGCCGCTCACGCGCGACGTGGTGTTCAGCTGGCGGGTCCGCGGCGGCGCCATCTTCGCGCCGACGGTCGACGTCGCCACTCAGAGCGGCAACTTCATTCCACCGGAGCAGCGGTTCTACGCCGGCGGCCCGAACGACGTGCGCGGCTACGAGCGCAACGAGCTCGGCGAGGTGGTCTACGTCGTGCCCAAGGGCGAGGTGGACACCGCTGCCCTGGAGCTG
>DASSYY010000032.1:0-2844 GCA_035703025.1 Gemmatimonadales bacterium
CGGAGCGAGGTGCCCCCGAGCCTTCCCGCGAGATGCCCCACGGGCCCCTTAGCTCGTCAGCTCGCGAACGATGCGCTGCCAGTGCAGGACATTGTCCCACACTGCCTGCACCGGCATGCGCTCGTCCTTGCCGTGTGACCGCTCGTCGTCGGGCGACACCCCCCAGCCGCCGTCGACGCCGTAGACCGGCATGCCTCGCGCGCGGAACTCGAGCCCGTCGGTCGCGCCGGCGCTCATCTGCGGAATGACCGGCTGGTTCGGGAACCGCGCGTGGACGGCGTCAGTGAATGCCTTCACGATGTCGGGCCGGAGCGGCGACACCGGCGTCGGCCGGCCGGGATATGGGTAAGGGGTGACCTCGACGTTTGGTCCGACGGCCTGCTGAAGCTCCTGTTGGACGGCGCGCGGCTGGATGTCTGGCATGATCCGGCAATTCACGGTCGCCTCGGCCAGTTGCGGCAACGCATTCTCGGCGTGACCGCCCTGCAGCATCGTCGGCACGCACCGGGTACGGGTGAGTCCCACTTCGAGCGGGTTGGCCTCGATGGAGTCGGCGGCCGCGCCGTCGTCCGGGTTGGCGAGCCAGCGCCGCATGGACTGTCCGAGCTTGCTGTCACCCTCCTGCTTGGCGCGCGCCGCGAAGTATTGGCGCGTGGTCTCGGTCAGCATAGGCGTGAAGCGGTGGGCCTGGAGCTTCTTCAGTGCATCCGCGAGCTCGTAGATGGCGTTGTCGGGCCGCGGGCGTGAGCTGTGCCCGCCGCGATTGCGAACGCGGAAGTAGTAGTCCTGGTAGGTCTTTTCCGAGGTCTGCAGCCCGAAGCCGAGCGGCTGGCCGTCGGGGGTAAAGCCGCCCCCGCCGGCGTCGGCGTTGAGCACGAATTCCGCATCGGTCCACTTGCGCCACTCGGTCGCGCCAAGCTCGGCTCCCCTCCCCTCCGTCTCCTCGTCGCCGGTGTACAACAGCACGATGTCGCGGTCGGATTTGAAGCCGGACTGGCGAAGCATCATCAGCGCGACCATGGACGGCACCAGCCCGCCCTTGTCGTCACTGCTCCCCCGGCCATAGAAGTAGCCGTCCTTCTCGACGAGGGTGAACGGATCCGTCGTCCAGTCGCTCGGCAACGCCTCGACGACGTCCATGTGCGCGATGATCAGGATCGGCTTCTTTCTGGGAGCCCCGGCTGCCGGCCAGCGGGCGATCAGCGCCGCCGTCGAGTCGTCACCTGGCGAGACGTAGGGCAGCACATGGATGTCGCTGTCGGCCCAGCCGGCTGCCCGGAGCCGGTCGGCGAGAAAGTTGGCCAGCTTCGGCACCTGCCCCCGTCCAGCGACAGTCGGTATCTCGACCGCGGTCTTGTAGATGTCGCGCGCCTGCCGCACCCATTCAGGAGGAAGCTTCGGCGCGTTTGCCAGCGTCGATGGCGGCGGCGACGCAATCGGAGATGGGGCCTGGGCCGAGGCGCTGGAAACGCAGGCAAGCAGCAGGGCGATGCAACGCATGATTCGGCTTCCCGGAATAGGTGGCGGAACGCTACGCTTCTCGCGCACGCCGTCAAGCTGGTGCGGGCACCGCAGCGGTGGCTTAGGAAAAGGCTGGGGGCACCTCGCGGAGAGGAGCCTCGGTACCCGCCACCAGCCCACCCGTTCGTAGCAGGCCCGCCTTTCGGTGGCGGGTACCGTAGTAACCGGAGCGAGGTGCCCCCAGCCTTTTCCCGGGAGCCCCCGTGAGTCTGGACGACCTCGACGCTCCCGACTAGCGTTGAGTCAACCACCGCCGGCGGCTCCACTGTCTTCCGATCTCACCCCGTTCTGGACATCCCTCACCCCCCGCTACCGGCTCGAGCGCGAGCTCCGGCGCGGCGGCATGGCGACGGTCTACCTGGTGCAGGACCTGAGGCACGGCCGCCCGGTGGCGCTCAAGCTCATGAACCCCGAGCTCGTCGCCAGCGTGGCGCCCCGGCGCTTCCTCCGCGAGATCCAGCTCGCCGCCCGGCTCGACCACCCTCACATCCTGCCGGTCTACGACTCCGGCGAGGACGCCGGACGCCTCTGGTACGTCATGCCCTACGTGGAGTCCGGATCGCTGCGCGACCGGCTCCGGCGCGAAGGCCGGCTGCCCGTCCGGGACGCGGTGCGGATCGCCCGCGGGATCGCCGATGCCCTGGAGTACGCCCACGGCCACGACGTGATCCACCGCGATATCAAGCCCGAGAACATTCTCCTGGCTCAGGGACACCCTCGGCTGGCCGACTTCGGCATCGCCCGCGCGGCCCAGGCCACGGACGAGGAGCTGACCCGCATGGGCACCGCGGTCGGCACGCCGAAGTACATGGCGCCGGAGCAGGCCGGCGGCGAGTCTGTGGATTTCCGGAGCGACCTCTACTCGCTCGCCTGCGTGCTCTATGAGATGCTCGCCGGCGACCCGCCGTACACCGGCACGTCGGCGCACGTCATCATCCTGCGGAGCGCGCTCGGCCCGCCGCCCGCTGTGCGGGATGTCCGGGCCGAAGTGCCGGAAGCGCTCGAGGCATTGATCACGCGCAACCTGTCCGCCGAGCCCGCCGAGCGCTCCCCGTCGGCGTCGGCGGTCGCCGCGGGCCTGGACGAGAGCCTGACCGCGCCGGCGGCGCCGGTGTTCCCTCCGCTCCCCGAGCCTTCGCCGGCCGCCGCGCTGGAGCGCGGCCGCGACGCCTACCGTCGCCGCGCCTGGGGCGAGGCCCATGCCCGGCTCTCGGCCGCCGACCGGGCGACACCGCTCGAGCCCGAGGACCTGGAGCGTCTCGCGGTCACCTGCAGCATGCTCGGCCGGGACACCCAGAGCGCCGACTTGATCGCCCGTGCTTA
>DASSYY010000061.1:0-2529 GCA_035703025.1 Gemmatimonadales bacterium
GGCGGTGCGCGTGAGGGGAGACGGCCCCGAACCCCGCGTTATCGAGAACAGCGTCCGGCCCCACCTTCCCGTCCGCAGCGAGGCTGCCATGAACCCGTCCGACGGCGACCGTACCGCCCACCTGGCCCAGGAGCTCGAGCGCGTGCGCCGAGAGCTCGCGCAGCTTCAGAAGGACAGCGCGCGCAGCGGCGCGCTCCGTTCGGTCCGGCTGGTATCGGCGGTTCCCCTGCTCCTCCTCGGCACCTGGGTGCTGTCGGCGGGGGCGCCCGCGAGCCAGGACGACCTGGCGCAGCGGGTGAGCGAGCTGGAGGCGCGGCTGCTCAAGGGTCCCGGCAGCACGACCCGGATCCAGGCTCCGTTCGAGGTCGTCGACGGCGGCGGGAACGTCATCCTGCAGGTGATGCAGGGCATCCCGACGACCAGCAACGGGGTCGGGATCTTTACGAGCGGGCAGTATGGCGGCGTCATCGTCAGCCGCGGCGGACACGACATCGCCGGCCTGGGCACGGCGGACGGCGGGGACGGAGGGATGCTCTACATCGCCGACAAGTATGGGATCCCGAGGAGCGAGGTCCGGGCCACGGACGGCGTCAACGTGCTCGACGACGGGGGGAAGGTGGTCGCATCCATGTATGCCCTGCAATCGTCCACCGGACGCTTTGCCATCATGCGCGGGGAGAAGATGATCGCCTCGCTGGAGGCGGGCGAGGAGGGCGGCACGCTCGACATCAGCGACGAGCGAGGGAAGACCGTGGCGCAGCTCGGCATCGATGAGGGCAACGGCTATGTCGCCACCATGGATCCCAGGGGCAACCCCGAGGTGGAGATGGGCGTGTCGGAGAAGGGCGAGCCGCAGCTGGCCGTGAGCGAGAAAGGGAAGGTGCGTGCGGCCCTGGCGGTGTCGGCCGGCGCGGGGCACCTGGCCGTCTGGAACGCCAAGGACCTGGTCGTCGCCAACGTGACCGGCAAGGGAACCGCCGACGGCGGAGCGGTCACCGTCGGCAACGGAAGCGGGAAGGGCGTCGCCAACCTGACGGCGGGCGCAGACGGCTCGGGGCTGGTCCAGGTCTTCCAGCCCGGGGCCGGCTCGGTCGCGGTGATGACGCAGGACAAGTCGGGCGGCTTGCTGCAGATCAAGAACGGGAACGGCACGCCGGTGGCCAGCCTCAAGGCTGCCTCGGATGGGGGCGGCTACTGGCAGCTCACCGACCCAGCCGGCAATCCCGTGGTGGAAGGCGGGGAGGCCGAGGGGCGGGGGATCGTCCGGGCCGGCCCATACTACAGGTGCTCGGCCACGGCGCAGGCTGTCCCCCTGATCGGGGTGGCCCGTCTTCCCGACTGCATCATTGGGCGCGACAAGCAGTGACCTCGCGGTGGCAGCGGATGAACGAGCTGTTCCACGATGCGCTCGCGGTCCCGGCCGAGCGGCGCGGCAGCTTCGTCGCTCAGTCCTGCGGCGACGATCCGGCCATGGCGGACGAGATCGCCCAGCTCCTCGCGGCGCACTCGCGCGACGAGGGGATCATGGAGGGCCCGGCCGTCGTCACCGCCCCGGGCTGGCTGGAGGCCGAGACGCCGGCGGTCGTGGGACGCCGGTTCGGCCCCTACCGGGTAGTTCGCGAGCTGGCCCGCGGCGGCATGGGCGCCGTGTACCTCGCTCAGCGGGACGACGGTGCGTTCGAGCAGCGGGTGGCGCTCAAGCTGATCAAGCGCGGCATGGACAGCGACCAGGTGGTCGCGCGGTTCCGGGCGGAGCGGCAGATCCTCGCCTCGCTCGAGCACCCCAACATCGCCCGCCTGCTCGACGGCGGCGCGTCCGACGACGGGCAGCCGTACCTCGTGATGGAGTACATCGACGGGCAGCGGATCGATGAGTTCGCGCGGGAGCGCCGCCTGCCGGTCGCCGAGAGGCTCCGGCTCTGGCTCCAGGTGTGCGGCGCGGTGAGCTACGCTCACCAGCAGCTGGTGGTGCACCGGGACATCAAGCCGGCCAACGTGCTGGTCACCGCCGACGGGACGCCCAAGCTGCTCGACTTCGGCATCGCCCGACTGCTGCATCCCGACGCGGAGGCGGTCTCCACGATGACCGCGCTCCGCATGCTCACGCCGGAATACGCGAGCCCGGAGCAGATCGAGGGCCGCCACGCCACGACGGTGAGCGACGTGTACTCGCTGGGCGTCGTGCTGTACGAGCTGCTCACCGACCAGTCGCCCTACCGGCCCCGGAGCCGTTCTCCCCGCGACCTCGCCGAGGCCATCTGCACGACGGAGCCGGTGCGCCCGAGCGCCGCGGTGAGCGAGGCCGACGCGAGTCTCGGGCGGCGGCTCCGGGGCGACCTCGACACCATCCTGCTCACCGCCCTCCGGAAGGAGCCGGACCGGCGCTATCCGTCGGTCGAGCAGCTCGCGGGCGACGTGCGGCGCCACCTGGAGGGGCTGCCGGTCCGCGCGCGGCCCGACACGTTCGGGTACCGCGCCGGCAAGTTCGTGCGGCGCAACCGTGCCGGCGTGGCGGCGGCGGTGCTGGTC
>DASSYY010000119.1:0-7275 GCA_035703025.1 Gemmatimonadales bacterium
GGTCGAGCGCCAGCGCTCGCGCAGCTTCGCGTTCCGCCCGCTTGCCCCACAACTCGACCTCGGCGCCGGTCGCAAACCGCAGGTGCATGTCGGCGCTGGCCATGGCGAGCCCGGCGCGGGCCAGCGCGTAGCGTGGATCGAGCGCCAGCGCGTAGTCGAACCGATCAACGGCGGCGCGAGTGCCCTCCTCCGACATGCGCGCGAGCTCGGCGCGGCCGCGGAGGTACGCCTCGTAGGCCGCCGGCTGGTCGGTGTAGCGGCGATAGAGCCGGGCTTGCTCGGCGGCGGTCATGCGTACCGCGAGCGCATCGCTGACCCTCGCCGCGATCGAGTCCTGCAGCGTGAGCAGGTCCTGCCGGGCCATGTCGTAGTGCGCCCCCCAGAGCGCGGTCCCATCCGCGCCCCGGAGCAGCTGGACGCTCACCCGCAAACGCTCCGAGGCGGACTGCACGGTGCCCGCGAGGACGTAGTCGACCGCGAGAGCGCGGGCCGTCGCCTGCGGGTCGAGGCTTGAGCCCTCGTACTTGAGAATCGCCGTCGTGGGGCGCACCCGCAGGCGATGCACGCTCGCGAGCCGCGTGATGATGGCGTCGGGCACGCCGATGGTGAGCACGCCCGAGTCGCCGGCCATGCCAAGGGCCCGGAACGGTAGGACGGCCACCGGGATGGGCGCGCCTGACTCCGGCGCCGGTGGCGGGCGCCTCGGCCAGAGTCCGAGACCTCCCACGATCGCGATCAGGATCGCGGCCAGGGGGAGCAGAACCGGCCATCTCTGATGCGCCCGACCGACGGCCAAGCCCGCGGCCGGCGTGGGCGCCTCGAGCGCTTCGGCGAAGTCCGCGGCGCTCACGAACCGATCCGCCGGCAGCTTGGCGAGAGCCCGGGTG
Source organism: Gemmatimonadales bacterium (assembly GCA_035703025.1). Classification (GTDB taxonomy): domain Bacteria; phylum Gemmatimonadota; class Gemmatimonadetes; order Gemmatimonadales; family GWC2-71-9; genus CAVVWJ01. Next base: position 888 of record DASSYY010000119.1, read on the forward strand.
ACGGCGGCCTCGACCGAAGGTGGGACGGTGTCGCGAAGCCGGCGTACCGACGGCACCGGGTCCGTGAGCCGCCGGCCGGCGATAGCCTGCGCCGTGGGCCCCGTGTAGGGCGGCTCGCCGGCGAGCATCTCGTAGAGCACGCACCCCAGCGCGTAGATGTCCGCCCGGCCGTCGACGGCGGGATCCCCAGCCGCCTGCTCGGGACTCATGTACGCCGGAGTACCAAGCGCGAAGCCGGTAGACGTGAGCCCGGAGTCGTCTTCGGCCCCGGCGAACAGTTTCGCCACCCCGAAATCGGCCAGCACCGCGTGATAGCCGGTGACCCCGTGCCCGCCACGCGACGGGCTCCCAGCCAGCAGGATGTTCTCCGGCTTGACGTCGCGATGCACGATGCCGTGGCGATGGGCACAGTCGAGCGCGTCGGCGACCTCGCGGGCGATCGTGAGCGCCTCGGCGAGCGGGAGCTGGTGTTCGCGCGCGAGTCTGGCCCGGAGGGTCTCGCCCTCGACGCGCGGCATCGTGTACCAGAGAATCTGCGCGCCATGTTCGTCTGTCGCGGCGCCGCTGTCGAGCACGGGCAGAATGTTGGGGTGCTGCAGGCGGGCGGTGAGGTGAACCTCGCGCAGGAACCGGTCGGCGCCGAGCGTGGCGGCGAGGTCGGGCCGGAGCACCTTGAGGGCGACCACGCGGTCGTGGCGCGGATCGCGCGCCAGCCAGACCTGGGCCATGCCGCCCCGCCCCAGCTCACGCTCAAGGCGGTAATGGTTCGCGAGGGCCGACTGCAGCCGTTGGGCGTTGTACACGGGCAGAACCTGGCTGGCGGGGCGACGTCCCATACTATGGCACCCGACCGGCGGCGTCCACCCGCGCCATGGAACCGATCGCGGGGAGGCGGCGTTGTTGCCAGTTAGATTGCCCTTCGCCCCCCTTTCGGAGCACCGGATGGACGCCGATCGACCCGCCGTCAAGCGACATCACGGACTGGTCCGCGCAGCCCACTGGCTCAATGCGGTCGTGCTCCTCGGCATGGTCGCGAGCGGACTCCAGATCTACATGGCCTTCCGGCACTTCGGGCCGCGGGGCGAGCCGTACCCGAACCTGTTCGACGGCGCGTCACTACCGGCGTGGGCGCGGCTTGGCGGATGGCTGGCCGGCGGGCTCAACTGGCACTTCGCACTGGCCTGGCCGTTCGTCATCACCGGCCTGGTCTACCTCGGATTCCTCGCCGGGTCGGGCGAGTGGCGCTCGCTGCTGTTCCGGCCGCGGGACGTCGGCCCGGCCATCCAGATGCAGCTCTACTACCTCAGGCTCCGTCCCGACCATCCCGCACAGGGGAAGCACAACGCCCTGCAGAAGGGCGCCTACACCTTCATCGTCGTGCTCGGCGCGCTGTCGGTGCTGACCGGGTTCGCGATCTACAAGCCGGTGCAGCTCGCGTGGCTCACCGCACTGTTCGGCGGCTACGAGCTGGCCCGCTACTGGCACTTCTGGGCGGTGTGGATCTTCGTCGGGTTCACGCTGCTGCACGTGGCCCTGGTCTTCCTGGTCGACCCCGCGTCGCTGCGGGCTATGCTCACCGGCTGGTACCGAGGGAGGTTTCCAAGCCATGGCTGACCAGGCGACGGGACTGAGCCGCCGGGACTTCATGCGCCTGGGGCTGGTGGCGCCGACCGCGCTGGCGGCGGCCTGCGGCTGGGACGGCGGCCCGCTCATCGAGCCGCGGCTCCGCGCGATCAGCCGGCTGAACGACTGGGTGGGCGAGAAGATCCTGCTCTCGCCTACGCGCCTGGCCGCCCAGTACCCGACGAGTGCGCGGACGCCGGAGGCCCGGTTCCCGGGCTACTCGATCACCCGGAACCACACCGGTGCCTACCCGGTGCCGCCCGACGACTGGGGCCTGGAGGTCGGCGGGCTGGTGCGGACGCCCGTGCGGCTCACGCGGGCGATGCTGGAGACCCTGCCGCGCGTGACCTACACGGTCAAGCACCATTGCGTCGAGGGCTGGACCGCCGTGGCCACGTGGACGGGCGTGCCCGTGTCCGCCGTCGCCGCGATGGCGCAGCCGACGGCCGACGCGCGCTACCTGCGGTTCGACTCGTTCGATCAGCGGTACGCCAACGGGTGGGACCTGGCGAGCGCCATGCATGCGCAGACGATCCTGGCCTACGGCTACAACGACCGGCCGCTCACCGCCGCGCACGGCGCGCCGCTCCGGCTGTACTCGCCGATCAAGCTGGGGTACAAGCTGACCAAGTACCTGACCGCGATGACGTTCACCCGGGAGCGGCCGGGCGGCTACTGGGAGGACCAGGGCTACCCGTGGCTCGGCGGCATCTAGCTCAGTCCAGCAATTCGGCCTCGACCGAGACATCCGCGGCGCCGTCGGGCAGGTAGTTCACCACCACCCGCCACGGGCGGCAGCAGACCTGGCAGTCCTCGACGTATTCCTGGTGGCGGCCGCTGCCGGGATCCAGGCCGATCTCGTTGATCTCGCCGCAGTAGGGACAGAGAATGGTGGCCTCGGTTTCCACGGTGCCATCGCCGGCGGGGAACTCGTCATCCCCCTCGTCCTCCTCCGGTCCGTTCTCATCGCTTGTCCGCATCGGCTCCTCGGGTGTTCGCGCCCGGATGGCCCGGGTATATTCTGCAACATTCACTCCCCGCGCCCGTTGTTCCAGCGTCCGGCCCGACCCGGACTGTCCGTGCCGCTCGCGCTCACCGCCGGCCTGCTGGCCGCCCGTGCCGTCGCGGCACCGGCGCTTGGCGACCCCCTCGGCGCCGCGCTCCCGCCGTCGCTGCATCTCTCCTACCCGGTGGCGTACGTGGTGTTCGCGCCGCTGTTCACCCTCTGGGACGGCGTCTCCATGCTCAGCCTGAGCCGCCTGCGCGACTTCCTGGTGGGGCTCGCGATCCTGTACGCCGCGTGGCGGCTCTGGCGGGCGGTCTGGCGGCGTCTGGCCTGGAGCCGGTCCCGGCCGCGCCGGGCGCCGGTGCGAGGCGAGCTTGGGCTGCTGCTCGCGAGCCTGGCGGGTCTCGGGCTGTTCGTCGGCGCAGGACTGCTCTGGCATCGGCCGATGGCCGCGCTCGCCGGCGCGGGACCGGACGTGATCGTGTTCGACATGCACAGCCACAGCAACGTGTCGCACGACGTTCAGGGCACACTCATGCGCGGCTTCGACACCGAGGCCAATCTCCGCTGGCACCGGCGGGCGGGCTTCGACGCCGCATTCCTCACGGACCACAACACGACGGCGGGGCTGCGCGCCCAGCACGGTCTCCCGGTGCTCTGCCCCGGCATCGAGGTCAGCGCGTGGAAGGCGCACGTGGTCCTGCTGGGCGACTCCCTGCCGGTGGACCAACGGCTGTACAACGGCTCACTCGATGCGCTTCGGGCATTGCTCCGCGACAGCGCGGCGTATGGTGCGCTCAGCGTGCTGTCGCTGCCGGAGTACGAGCGCAACCACCACGATCGGCTCGACACCTTGATCGCCGCGGGCGCGGACGGGTTCGAGATCGTGAACGCATCGCCCAAGGCCAACGAGATCTCGCGCGCGCGGCGGGACTCGGTCGTCGCGCTGGCGCGCGCGGCCAACCGGTTCGTGGTCGGGGCGAGCGACAGCCACGGCTGGGGTGCCACGAGCATGGTCTGGAACCTGATGGGCGCCCCGGGCTGGGCGAGCGCCGTTCCTGCGGTCTGCGGCCGGCTGCTGGACGGACTCCGACGGGGGTTCGGCTCGTCGCAGATCGTCGAGCGCCACCGGCTCCGGGCGGACAGCGCCTGGCCCGGCTGGCTCACGCCGATCGGCGTGGTGTGGGAAACCTGGCGGGCGATGGGGTGGATGCTCACGGCGGCCTGGCTCGGGTGGGTGTGGCTGGGGTGGGCGGTCGTGCGCGGGAGGACTGCTCCGTGAGGGCCCCATCGTGACGCCGCGTGGCCTCGGCTCCACGCCGTCATCCCGAGCGCAGCGAGGGACGTCTGCTATCTCCGGCACTCTACCACTGGACGGACCATGATCCGCGCACGCTTCCTGGGAACCGGCTTCGCGGTGCCCGACCGCGTCGTGACCAACGACGACCTCTCGCACCTCATGGACACGAGCGACGAGTGGATCCGGACTCGCACCGGCATCCAGCAGCGGCGCTGGGTGCGCGAGGGCGAGACCGGTGCGTCACTGGCCCACGCCGCTGCCCTGCGCGCGCTGGAGGCGGCCGGCCTCGCGGCGGGCGAGCTCGACGCGATCGTCTACGCCACGTCGACGCCCGATCATTTCGCCCCGGGAAACGGCGTCTACCTCCAGCGGCTGCTCGGCCTCGGAACCATCCCCTCCATCGACATCCGCAACCAGTGCAGCGGATTCGTCTACGCCCTGAGCGTGGCCGACGCCTTCATCCGGTGCGGGCAGTACCGCCACGTGCTAGTGGTCGGCGCCGAGGTGCAGTCGACGGGCATGGACGTGACCACCCGGGGGCGGAACACGGCGGTCCTCTTCGCCGACGGCGCCGGCGCGGCCGTGCTCGGCCCCGCCGAGGACGGCCGCGGCATCCTGGCGTTCGACCTGCACGGCGACGGCGCTCACGCGGAGAAGCTGTGGGTGGACGCGCCCGGGTCGATGTATCACCCGCGGGTCTCCCAGAGCCAGATCGACCAGGGGCGACAGTTCCTGGAGATGGACGGCAAGGAGGTGTTCCGCCACGCCGTCGTGCGGATGCCGGAATCGGTGCGCGCGGCGCTGGCCGCGACCGGGCACACGACCGGCGACCTGACGCTCCTGGTGGCCCACCAGGCCAACCTTCGCATCGCGGAGATGATGCAGAAGACGCTCGGGCTGCGGGACGATCAGGTCTACAACAACATCATGTGGTATGGCAATACGACGGCGGCGACGATCCCGATCGCGCTGGACGAGTGCGTGCGGGCAGGCCGTATCCAGCCCGGGAATCTGGTGGCGCTGACGGCGTTCGGGTCCGGATTCCTGTGGGGGAGTGCGGTGGTGCGGTGGTAGGAGAGCGGGTGGAACCAGCCTTACCCCTCCCGCGCCTCCAGCGTCAGCCGCCGCCGGCAGTGCTCACAGTCGAGGGCCCGTGGGACCCGGAACCGCCCCATCAGGTGGAACTGCTGCTCCGCTCCGCACAGCGGGCAGCGCCCTTCGACGCCCCGGAAAATCACACTCTCTCCCAGCCGCCACGCACCCAGGGTGATCGCCAGCAACAGCCCCGCCGGCACCAGCACGAAATGGACGATGGGAATCGGCAGGGCGATGACGGCGACCGCGATGAACGCGCCGAAGACCACCGCCGCGCGCTTGAGCCGGTCGGCGGGCGAAAGCTCGGCGATCTCCGCCCGTGCCGTGGCGGGCGGAGCGCCGAAGCCCCGCAACTGCAGGTCGATGATCCGGGTGATCACTCCGAGTCGAGCGGGTACTTCTGCAGGTAGTACTCCTGCGTCCGCACCGCGCGTGCCCGGTAGAGCTGCTCTTCGTCGTCGTCGGCGTCGCTCACGAACAGGTGAAGCGAGCCGGGCCACATGGTGGCCTGGAGCGACCAGTTGGTGGACGGCGCGTGCAGCACCCACTGGAGGGCGCCCCCACCCGCGTCCGTCAGATGGATCTCGCTCGCCCGCTCGAGCGGCACGGTCGCCGGAATGCCGGCGATCGCCGCCTCGACCGGATCGAGCATCAGCTCGGCGTCGGTCCAGGACCGGAAGGTCACCTTCCCATGCACCGGCGATTCGGTTTCTGGCAATTCGAACTCCGCCTGCCATTCGCCCAACAGGTCCCACGCATGGTCCATCGGGCCGATATTGGGCACCTGCACCGTCGGATGTCTAGGCATCGGTGGCCTCCCTCCCGAAAGAGACTGGGCAAGGACACGATCACATCCACCCGCGATACGTACTCTCACAGTAGCGATTTGGATGCCCGGCGGCAGCCCGCCGGTGAATCTTTCCTTGGGGTGTTTCGTACTGTAACGTGCCCGCGCTTCCCAAACAGAGGTTATCGCTATGCTGCAGTTGCTGTTGACCCTCGCCGCCGGCCTGAGTGGCTACCTGTTGGCCAGGAATTTCGTCCGCAACCGCCTCCGCTTCGTCGACGCCATCCACGGGCTCTGGTTCCCGCTGGTTGCGGGGACCCTGGGCTTCCTGCTGGCCTGGCCCCTGGCCCTGCTCCCGCTGGTCAGTGCCGGCCCGGCGGCCATCTTCGGCCTCGGCGTCGGCCTGGGCTCGGCCACGGGCGCCCGGCAGGTCCGGCGGGCGGACGATCCGCGACGGCGGCTCACCCCGTAACTGCATATTAATGGGCCGGCGAGCGGCGGCCCGTAGACTGGATCACACTTCCGGAGACGTCTATCTTGCCCGCATGACGACCGTGCATTGCGCCCGCTGCGGGCT
>DASSYY010000026.1:0-9469 GCA_035703025.1 Gemmatimonadales bacterium
TGGTCGGGGCAGGGCTGCTGCTGGCGCCGTCCGTGCCGGCGCGGCAGGCGCTCGCCGCGGAGCCGGTGCCCGGGTCCGGCACCGGATCCGCCCTGGTGGCGATGGGCGCCGCCCTGGTGCCGATCCTGTTCACCTATGGGGGCTGGCAGCAGACCAACTTCATCGCCGAAGAGATCGTGGCGCCGGAGCGCACCCTGCCGCGGGCGCTGGTGGGCGGCGTGCTGGTCGTCGTGGCCGTCTACCTGCTCGCCAACCTCGCCTATCTGCACGTGCTCGGCCTGGAGGGACTCGCGCGCAGCTCGGCTCCCGCGGCCGACACCATGCGCGCGCTGCTGGGGCCGGCCGGCGGCAGCTTCATCGCCGCGGGCATCGCCATCTCCACCTTCGGCTTTCTGGACCTCGTCATTCTGGTGACACCGCGCGTGCTGCAGGCCATGGCCGCGGACGGCGTTTTCTTTCCTCGCCTGGCCGTGCTCCACCCGCGCTACCGTACGCCGGCGCTGGCCATCGTCGCCGAGTCGGCATGGGCCATCGTGCTGACCCTCACAGGTACTTTCGCCCAGCTCGTGGACTACGTGTCGTTCGGCGACTGGATCTTCTTCGGCCTCACCGTCGCCGGACTCTACCGCCTGCGGCGGAGCGACCACCGCGGGTTTCGCGTGCCCGGATATCCGTGGACGCCCGCCATCTTCGTTCTGGCGGCGGGACTCGTAGTGCTGAGCGCCATCCGGGCCAATCCCGTCAACGCCGCGATCGGGACCGCACTGCTGCTCCTCGGCGTGCCGGTGTATCTGTGGTGGAGGCGGCCGGCGGCGACCATCCAGCGCGGGGCGGAGGAAGCGAAGTGACGAAGCGGATGGCGGCACTCGCGGCCGCAGCACTTGCGGCATGCTCGGGGTCGCCGAGCCCTGCGCCGTCGCCGGTGCGGGCGCCGGCACGGTTCCAGGTGCTCGGAAACGCGAGTCCGTCGGACAGCGGACCGCCGACGCTTCGGATCCAGGGCCAGCAGGTCGTCATTCGGGGTGTGGGGATTCAGGTCGAAGGTGGAGGCCTCTACGGCGACGTGGACCTGAGCGAGCCGCGCACGCTTCGGCTCACGCTCTACGACTCGTTGCCGGGTCGCCCGGTGGACGACCCGCCGCCGAGCCCGGTCTACCGCCAGGTGATTTACGAGGCCGTGATCGGGCCGCTCGCGCCGGGAGCGTACGACGTGTGGGTGGGCCGCTTCGACGCCGAGGCCAGGATGGTGGAGGTGGCGCACGAGCCGCTCCGGATCGAAGTCGAGGCGGTGAGCACACCGTAGTGTGCTTGCGCGTGGCGGGGCCACGGGCCACCGCGTCGCCTCGCCCGACTTCACAAAGCAGATCGTGCGTGCAGTGTAAGACGTTGTAATAACGTATGTTAGTACTGCACACATAATGTCATTTGTTGCCTGGACCCGAGGCTATTGCCGGCGGGGGGGACCGGGCGGTGTTCGCCGCGCCACGCGCGGGCGGCGACATTGTGCGAGCGCGATCCCCCTCGCGGAGCGACCAGGCGTTATCTTGGGCGCCTTCGCCTCTCGAGGAACATCGATGCCCCTGACGCGGGAAGACGTTCGCGCCGCCATCGAGCGCGCGGGTGACGAGCACTGGCGCGCGCTCGTGGCCCACCACGAGGACGCGTACCCCGCGAGCCGGCCGACACCCGGCGATGTCTCGCGCCGAGAGGCGGAGCGGCTCAACGAGGCCGGGTTCGGGGACGGGGAGCGCTGGGAGCTCGTCGAGACCCAGGTCCGGCGCGAAGGCGAGGACCGGGTGACGCTGGTCCACCGGCTGCGCGACCGCCGCTCCGGAGCCGCCGTCGAGACGCCACCCTTCACCAATTACGAGTGATCGCTTCCGTGACCACTGAGTCGCCCCGCCCAACAGCCGGTCGCACACCACGCATCGCCGCCGCCGCGTGGGCGACGGCGGCGTGGGGCCTGCGCGCCTATCGGGGCACGGCCGCAGTCCTCGTCGCGATCGGGGCGGTGGCGCTCGCGGCGGCACTGGCGGTGGCGCCGCTCGCCCGGCTGGAGGATGGCGGACTCGGATCGCGGTTGACCCTCACGGCGCTGCGAGGCGATGCGATCGATCCCGCCTGGGCACTCGCGCGATCCCCCGCGGCGCTCCAATCGGATGCCGTCCGCCTCCTCTTTCAGGCGCTCGCGGGTGCCGCGCTGGCGGCGGTCGGCGTCGGCGCGTTGGGGATTGCGCTGCTCTTCGCCGCTCGCACGTCGGAGCGGGTCCCAGAGCTCACGCTTCGCCGTGCGGTCGGCGCTCCTCGGCGTACGCTCCTCGTGGCGGCGCTCCTCGAGGGCGGCGCGATCGCGCTGGCGACTCTTCTCGCCGGCGGGCTCGCGGGTCTCGTGCTGGCGCGCTCCGCGGCGCGCGCCTGGCCCGGAACGCTCGCTCTCGCGGGGGCCGCGGACGTGCTGCCGTCCGTATTGGTCACCTCCATGGCCGCGCTCGTCGTGCTCGGGGGCGCCGTGCTCGCCCTGGTGTTCGCTCCGCGCCGGCGGCTCGTGGATGCCGCCCCGCGCCAGGTCAGCCTGGTCGTGCCGACGCTGCAGCTCGGTGCCGCCCTGGTCCTGCTGAGCGCGAGCGCGCTGATGATCCGCCACGCGCAGGCCGCTCGCTATCCCGCGGGGCGGCCGATCGACGGCGAGGTCTACAGCGGCGGCGCGGCCGCGGCCGACCCGGCCGTGCGGTCCGCCCGCTACGCCGAATTACTCGAGCGGCTGCGGGCCGGCGCGGCGTACGACACGGTAAGTCTCACGGGCGACGGCGCGGCCATCGGGCTCGGCACCGTCGCGGTGGTGACCACCGACTGCGGCCTCTGCCCGCTGGGCGGCCTCCTCGTGCCCTGGCACGCGGTCGCGGCGACCCATCAAGTGGTGAGTGCGGATACGTTTCAGTCGCTCGGGATGCGCCTGCTGGCCGGGCGCGCCATCACCGATGCCGACCGGTGGGACGCGCCACGCGTGGCGGTGGTGAGCCGGAGCCTGGCCGCGCGGCATTTTCAGGATGGCGATGCCATCGGCCGGCGGCTGCTCTTCGGCGACGACCCGCGCACCTGGCATACCGTCGTGGGGATCGTGGAGGATCCCCAGCCGACTGCGCTCGGTGGCGCGCTGCTGCCGCCGTTCGCCGTGTATGCGAGCGTGCTCCAGCATCCGTCGCCCGCCGTGGAGCTCATGCTGCGGCCGCGCGCGGGGCGGCCGGCCGGCCGCGCGCTCGAGCCGGCGGTGAGCCGCCTGCTCGGCGGCACGGGTGGTGTGGCTCATCTGAGCGAGGCCGCCCTGCACTCGGCGCAGGTCGCACCAGTGGCGTGGTTCGGGCGGCTGTTCGCGGCCGAAGGGTGGGCGGTGCTGCTGGTCGCGCTGCTCGCGATGGTCGTGCAGATGCGGGTCTGGGTCCGAAGCCAGTCGCACGAGCTGGGACTGCGTCGGGCGCTGGGTGCCGGGGCAGGGCAGGTGATCGCGCTGGTGCTGGGACGCGCGGCACTGGTGGGCCTGGGTGGCGTGGCCGTAGGAGTGGTGGTGGGGCCCGCGGTATGGAGTGCGCTGAGCACTATCGTGCGCGGGTTGCCGGCGTGGGACTTCGGCCTATTGGCGCGGTTCGCCGTCCTGCTGGTGGCGACGTCGGCCGCCGGAGCGCTGGTGCCGGCCTGGCGGGCCGCGCGCACGCGGCCCGCCGCCCTGTTGGCCGAGCCGGGGGGCTGATGGCTCGCCGCGCCTCGAATTCTCTACCTGGGAGTGATGCTCGGTGACCGGACGCGAATCGATCGGTCTCGCGGATCTCGAGCTGCTCACGCTGCGCATCGCGGAGGGCATCGTCGTGCCGAGGGCCGGCTGTACCTTGGAGATCTCTACCTACGTGTGGAATCGGAATTCGTTCGACGCCCAGCATCGGTTCGAGGAGGCCTGCGAGGCGCACGGCATTCCGTTCACGGTCAAGGAGCAGATCGGGGGGATCGAATGGGTGTGCTCGTGAGCGGAGCGCGATAGTGGGCGACGGCATCCATCACTCGGCCGAGGACGCGACCCCGAGCGAGCTCCGGCGCGCCTCGGTGCGGTTGCTGCTCATGCTCCTGGCGCTGAGCCTGCTGGTCGTGCCGATCATCCGCGACTTGCCGCTCGGCACCAGCACGCGGACGGGCATGCTCGCGTGGCTGCTGGTCGGGCTCGCGATCTACTGGCTGTACGAGGGCATGGGATACCGGCCGCTGCTCCTCCTCCAGCTGCTCATCTTCTCCACCGCCGCCACCCTGCTGAGCGCCAAGCTGCTCCTCGTCATCGTGGACGTGAACCGCGTCAACGTGCTCCGAATCCTGGCCCGCTGGCTCATCATGCTGGGCGCGGCGTGCGCCGGGGCGAACCTGGTCGGAATGCTGTTCCGGCTCGCCCGGCACCCGCGCATCCGGCAGCCGGGCTAGCGCCGGCGCTTCCCCCGCCCGGTCTTCTCCTGCAGCTCGTCAATCCGGCGCGACGCTTCGGCCTTCGTCAGTCCCTCCTCTACAGTTTCTCCCGCCTCGGTCGCGAGGGTGTGCAGGTATGACGCCTGGGCGCCGGTCATCGGCTCGCCGCCCGTGGTCCAGTCGGCGGGGTCCTTGACGGTGTTCACGCCGTCCTGCGGCGGCGGCGAGTTCTCGGGCTTGCGATCCATGATTCGTCATTCCTCGGGTTTGTACCAGCGTTGTACCCCACGGTCCACCTTCGACTGACAGCTGTTCGCCCCGCGATTGCCGTCGCGGAATACTCCAATCCCATATCGCGCGCGCTGCACGCAACTCGCAGTGACGCGACGCACAGCGAGCGCGCCCACGTGTGCGCGCGCTCACAACCACCCACGACCACACCCGATATGGTGACATTCGACTTTTCTCAAGGCGGTTCACGTGCGTCGAGTTGTTTTCCTGGCGGCTTTGCTCCCCCTGACCTTCGCCTGCGATCGTGAAGGTCCTCCGGCCCCTCCCAGCGGCGGCGCGGTCCTGCCCCCCTCCGAGGACTCCGATGAGGCCCCCATTCGCGCGCTGTATGTCTGCGGCAACCGGTTCGTGATCATCAACGCCCAACCATTCTCCGTACAGGTGACCTGGCGGATCCAGGGGACCGACGAGCAGGGCGACCAGACCCTGGCCCCCGCATCCGACGGCGATCCCGGCTTCAGCGAGATCGAAGTCACCAGCCAGCATCAGGGTCCGCTGGAGCTGTACCGGGGCGAGCAGCTGCTTGCCGTGCGCGACAACGAGCGCCAGGCCTGCGAGCCGACAACCGGGCCGGCGTTCGCCACCGCGGCGTCCACCGGGACGGCCGGAGCTTGGAGCGCGCCGTTTTCTTGGCCGATCGTGGCGGTGCACATGCACCTGCTGCGCACGGGCAAGGTGCTCGCCTTCGGCAAGTTCGGCGATCCCTATCTGTACGATCCCGCCAACGGCAGCTTCAAGGCTCTGCCCGCGGGGGCTAACCTGTTCTGTTCCGGTCATGCGTTCCTGCCGGACGGCCGCCTGCTCGTGGCCGGCGGTCACATCAGCGACAACCACGGCATTCCCGACGGGCACCTGTTCAATCCGTCGACGCAGGCCTGGTCGAGGACGGCGGACATGCGCGCCGGCCGATGGTATCCCACGTCCACCGAGCTGGCCGACGGCGGCATTCTCACGATCGCCGGCAAGGATCAGAACGCGATTCCGGCGAAGGTGCCGGAGATCTGGAAGAGCGGCTCCTGGCGGGCGTTGACCGGGGCGACCATCAGCCTGCCGTATTACCCGCGGCAGTTCCTGGCACCGAACGGCAAGGTCTTCTACGCCGGCGAGCTCCGGACGACCAAGTACCTCAATACTTCGGGCTCCGGCAGCTGGACCACGGTCGGCGACCGGCGGTTCGGCGTGCGGGACTTCGGGGCGGCCGTCATGTATCTCCCCGGCAAGATCCTCTACGTCGGCGGGGGACGGACGACGGCCACGGCGGAGACCATCGACCTCAACCAGGCGGCGCCGGTCTGGAAGTGGACCGGATCGATGGCCTACCCTCGGCGGCACCTCAACGCCACCATGCTGCCGACCGGCGAAGTGCTGGTCACCAGCGGCACGCGCGGGACGAGCTTCGACGAGCCCAGCCTCGCCGTGCACGTAGCCGAGATCTGGAACCCCGCGACCGGTACCTGGCGGCAGGTGGCCAGCAACAGCGTCAACCGGTCTTACCATTCGACGTCTCTGCTTCTTCCCGACGGCCGGGTTCTGCACGCAGGCAGCGGAGACGCCACGATGACGAACGGCCAGCCCGCGCCGGCCCAGAAGAACGCCGAGTACTACTCGCCTCCGTACCTGTTCCTCGGTGCCCGACCCACCATCTCGAGCGCGCCGACGCCGATCAGCTACGGAACGTCGTTCGCCGTGGGGACGCCGAACGCGAGCAGCATCGCGAAGGTGAGCCTGATCGCCCTGGGCTCAACCACGCACGCATTCGACATGGGTCAGCGATTCATGTGGCTGACGTTCAGCAAGACCTCCAGCGGCCTGACGGTCAAGGCGCCGACCAGCCGGAATGCCGCGCCCCCGGGCTACTACATGCTGTTCATCCTGAACTCGACCGGGGTGCCCTCCAGGGCGAGGATCATCCAGCTCCACTGATCGCGGCGCCGCACGGCTCTCGCCGCCACGCAGGGGCGGGGGCCGTCGCAGGTGCCCTCGGGCACCCAAAAGGGTCATGGAGAACGAAAGCCGAAGCTACTCGAAGCAGGCTTATGTCGATCAAGGCAAGGCTAGTAATTGCGGTCATTTGATGTTGACCGGCCGGTAGGTGCACCTCAAGTGATTTCGAGGTGGTGTGCATCCAGCCCTCTGGCTTTTTCGAAGGTCGTTGGTAGCCTTCACACCCCGGTGAACGCACCCCGGTCTGTGGAGGGATCGATGCGCACGCGCTCTTACGCCGCCTTGCTCGCCAGTCTCGCCCCGTTGCTCGCCTGCGGCCCGCGCGAGCGCCCGACCGCCCCGCCGGCGCTCGGGCTGGAGCGCGTCGCCATGCCCGGAAATCTCCGGCTGCCGTTCTCGGCGGCCGTCCGAGTGGGCCCGATGGTCTACCTCTCGGGGCAGCTCGGAACCGACAGCACCGGTCACCTGGTCCCGGGGGGCATCGGCCCCGAGACCGCCCAGGCCCTGGCGAACATCCGATCCCTCCTGGCCGCCCAGGGCACCGGCATGGACCGGGTGGTCAAGTGCACGGCCATGCTGGCGGACATGGCGGAATGGCCCGCGATGAACGCGGAGTACGCCCGACATTTCCCCGCCGGGTTCCCAGCCCGGAGCGCATTCGGCACCAGCGGCCTGGCCCTGGGTGCACGGGTCGAGCTCGAATGCACGGCCCTGGCCGGCGGGCACTGAAATCGGCGTTGCGGTTCCCTGCGTGGAACGGACAGCCTAGTTTGTGTCGTGTACCGGCGCCGTGCCGGCTCGCCGCCCGGCGGCACCCCCTGAGACCCGAGGAGCGAAATGGCTACCAAACTCGACAAGACCATCAAGCGTGAGCTCGAGCTCGACGGCAAGCTCTACACGGTCACCATGTCCCCCGAGGGCGTGAAGATCACGCCGAAGGGCGCCCGCAAGGGGCAGGAGATGACGTGGGCCACCCTGCTGAGCGGCGATGCCGACTTGCGGCGGGACCTCAACGTCTCGGTCGACGCCTACCGAGGCTGACCCGCCGCGGGGTGCGGGTCGCCCGACTCACCCTTGGCCGTGCCGGAGGCGCCATGCGCACCCACCGGATCCTGCGCGTCGCCGCGGCCTGCGCCATGGCGGTCGCGGTGGCCTGCTCCCCGCCGGCGCCACTCCAGACACCCAGCCCGGCGCCGGAGGCCGGCGGCGCCCGCACGATCACCCTCGCGGCGCTCGAGGCGAGCCTCGCCTCGCTGAAGCCCTCGACCGTCGTATTCGACATCGACGACACGACGCTCTACACCGGGCTCGCCTTCCTGTTTGCCCAGGGCTACCTGGAGGAGAGGGACGGCGGCCGGTTCCGTGACGATCGCCGGTTCTGGACTCTCATCAACGACAGCCTCGACGCACGCTTCAGCAAGCCCAAGCGGATCGCGCGGGAGCTCATCGCCTTCCACCAGTCCCGAGGTGACACGATCGTGTTCGTGACCTCGCGCTTCCCGAGCGAGCCAGCAACTGACCGGACGAGCCGGCTGCTGCAGCGGCTGTTCGCCTTCCCCGCGCCACCGACGGTGCTGTTCACCGCTCAGGCGCCCAAGACCGAGGCCATCCGCTCGGTGCATCCCGCGGTGTCGTACGGCGATTCCGATGGCGACATCGCCGACACGCGGGAAGCCGACCCGGCCATCCGGGCCGTTCGGATCATTCGCAGTCCCGTGAGCTACAACGAGCGCCCGTTTCAGCCCGGCAAGTACGGCGAGGAGATCCTCGCCAACTCGGCGGACTAGCCCGCCGGTGCGCCGGAGCCAGGCCCTCCCCGCCATGGTCGCGCTGCTGATGATGCACGACGGGGGTGCGGTCGGTGCGCAGTCCCGTCCGGAAGACACCGGTCGTCCTCCGGACCGGTGGGACGCCTTCACCGCGGCCTTCGACGGTTACGCTCGGGGCGATGGCGTCGTCGGCGGCCTCGTCGTCGTGCTCCAAGATGGGCGCATCCTCTCGCGCCACGCGTACGGCCGGGGCGAGCTGCGAGGGGCACGCCTGCCCGATGAACGGGCCGTGTACCACTGGGCCTCGATCACCAAGACGCTGACCGCCATCGCGATCCTCCAGCTCCGCGACCGCGGTCGCCTCACGCTCGACGACCCCATTGTGCGCTACGTACCCGAGCTGCGGCAGGTGCACGACGAGTTCGGGGCCATCGACGACGTCACGCTTCGCATGCTGCTCTCCCACAGCGCGGGCTTTCAGAACCCCACGTGGCCGTACGGCGAGGGCCGCCCGTGGGAGCCGTTCGAGCCCACCCGCTGGGACCAGTTGGTCGCGATGATGCCCTACCAGGAGATCGGTTTCCGGCCGGGCTCGCGCTTCGGGTACAGCAATCCGGGCTTCATCTATCTGGCGCGCGTGGTGGAGGCCCTCACGGGCGACCCGTGGGCGGTCTACGTCCAGAAGAACATCTGGACGCCGCTCGGCATGACCGAGAGCTTCGTAGGGACCTCGCCGTATCACCTCGCCGGACGCCGGGCGCCGAGCTACACCGTGCGGGCCGACAGTGGCGGCGCCGCGCGCGCAGTGGCCAACCCGGTGGAGTTTGATCCCGGCATCACGATTCCCAACGGCGGGTGGAACGCGCCGGTGACGGATCTGGTGAAGTACGTCGCCTTTCTCACCCACGCCGACCACGCCGACACCGCGCTCGCGGCACGCTACGACGGGGTGCTCCGGCACGCCACGCTCGAGGAGATGTGGCGGCCGGTGGTGCCCCTCGCCGCGGGCGAGCCCGGCGAGACGT
>DASSYY010000088.1:0-6284 GCA_035703025.1 Gemmatimonadales bacterium
AGGTCGCTGTACTCGGCACTGTCGCCCGGGACCCGTACGAGAGGTTGGGCATACAACAGGTCCACCGCTCGCGCGCGGCTCCGGCGCGCCTTCACATAGAAGGGCACGTAGCTCTTGAGGCCGCTCGTGTGATCGAGCAGCATGCGCACCGTGACCTGGTTCTTGGGCCCGCCGGAAAAGCGCGGCAGGTAGCGCCGCACGGGCGCGTCGAGGTCGAGCTTGCCCCGGTCCACGAGCCGCAGGGCCACGCTGGTGGTGCTCACGATCTTGGTGATAGACGCGATGTCCCACAGGGTCGAGTCCGGCTGGGGAACCGGCGAGGAGGGACTCCAGGTGAAGTGGCCATAGCCGCGGGAATACAGCAGCGAGTCGCGGCGTCCGATGATCACGACGGCGCCCGGGTAGATCCCCTTCTGGATCCCATCCCGGACCGCCGCGTCGATGGCATCGAACGATTGCCCGAGCGCGGGGGTAGCACCAAGGGTCATCGCGACCGCTCCGCACAGGACTCCGGCCCGCCACCTGACTGCGACCATGCGATTCTCCACCCTGCTGACATTGTTCGCTTCCGCCGTGCCGGTCGCTCTGGCCTGCGGGCGACCCGGCCTTGCCGGAGTAGCACCGGCCGGGGTCCGCGCCGGCACCCCTACCGTCGACACCTTGACGCTCCGGGCCGCCGCGTCGTTCCTGGCCAGTGATGCGCTCCGGGGCCGGGGGACCGGCACCGAAGGGGGGCGGGCCGCGGCGGCGTATCTGGCGGCCGAGTGCCGCCGCCTCGGCCTGGCCCCACTGACAGACACGGGTTATGCACAGGATCTCCCGCTCACTCAGGCAACGATCGTGCCCGAAGCCACGACCGTCCGGATCACCGGGCCGGGGGTGGACACGACCTTCGTCCACTGGGAGGACTTCATCCCGGACGTGGGCACCGGCCAGACCCTCCGAGGATTCAGCGGCGAGCTGGCCTATGTCGGCCGGGCGCAGGAGATCCTGTTCCGCCGGAGCGACCTGCCCCCGCTCCAGGGAAAGGTAGCGCTGCTCCGGAGCGAGTTCGGCCGAGACGGCGAGGCGGCCGACACCCTGTTCGCCCGGGGCGCGGTGGGCGTGATCCAGGTGATCGACGACGCCCGCCGCTATCGGCTCTTCCGCCAGACCCGGGGCGAGTCGCGGCTCTATCTCAGCGATCCGACCGTGCGGTCGTCATTCATCCCACCGCTCCCGAGCGTCCTCGCCGGCCCTCGGATGACGGTGACGCTCTACCAACCGCTCACTGGCGTGGGCTCCGGCTCCTGGAATGATGCCTATCTCAACGGCCTCGCCGCAGGGCTGCCCTCGCCGCGCGAGTTGCCGGGCTGGCGCGCGGAGGTGAAGGTCGGCACGCGCACCCGCCCGGCGCACGCGAGCAATGTCGCCTGCGTGCTCCCGGGCCGGGATGCCGAGGCCGGCCGGGCGATCGTAGTCTCCGCCCACTACGACCACCTGGGCACCGGGGCGCCGAATGCGGACGGCGATTCCATCTACAACGGCTTCTCCGACAACGCCGCCGGCGTGGCGATGGCGCTCGGCATCGGCGAGGCGTTCGCGCGGGAGCGGCGCGCACGCGACGGCGGCGGGCTCCGCCACTCGCTGATCCTGTTCTTCTCGACCGGCGAGGAGCATGGGCTCCTCGGCTCGGACTACTTCGTCACCCACCCGCTCTGGCCGCTCCGGCGCGTCGCGGGAGTGATCAACCTCGACGCGATCGCACCGGCGGCGCGGCCGCGGTCGTGGCGCATCGCGGGCGAGGAAGGCAGCGCGCTGGTCGAGCTGGTGCGCCAGGAGGCGGCGCGCGAGGGATGGGAAGCGACGCTCGCGCAGCCGTCGCCCGGCTCGGACTACTACCCCTTCGTGCGGCACGGCGTGCCGGCGGTGTTCTTCGTGCCGGGGGACGGGCCGTACGAGGGGCTGAGCGTGACGACGTCGGACAGTCTGCGATCAGCCCTCTGGGGACGGTACCACATGCCCAACGACGAATGGGACGAGCACTTCCCATTCGAGGGGCTGGGACGATATGCCGACTTCGCCATCGAGGTGATCCGACGACGGGACGCGAGCTGCCGCGCCGAAGGCTGCAAGCGGGCGACCGCCTACCGGCCGTCCTCGGGGATGTCGCGGACGGGACCGGGGGGCAGCCGGTAGAGCACGGCCGCCGTGCGGCGGTCGCGATCGGACAGCGTGCCGGTCCGGGTGGCGGGAAACATGACGTCGTTGGAATCGGCCGAGTGCGGCAGGCCGATGGCGTGCCCGGTCTCGTGGACCGCCACCGAGAGCAGCGCGTCGTCCGGCAGCACGACGCCGGCGTTGGTCCGGGTGGCGAGCGACACCAGCGCCCGCCGGACGCGCCCGGACTGGTCCCAGGTCAGGTCGGTCTGCCCCGCCCGGTCGAACTCGAAGTGGTCGATCCAGCGCACCAGGATGTCGGCGCGGCTGGTATCCTGCACCAGGGCGAACTTGACCCCGATGCCCAGGCTCTCCCATCGATCGAGCGAGGTGCGCACGTAACCCGCCATGCGCGGGTCCCAGTCGGGCACGCCCCCCTCGACGATGGCGACCCGGATGGGCGCGCCCCAGCGGTCGGGCCAGCGGCGCACGACCGAATCGGTGCTGAGGATCAGCGAATCGAGATAGGTCGACCCCGCCTCGCGGGTCAGCGCCTCGCGGGCGGCGAGGCGGGCCAGGCGCGCCTCGCCGGCGTCCGCGCCGGTGGACCGGACGGCCGACGCGGCAGCGGCGCTGCCGGCGCTCCGGCGCTTGAGATCGGGCGTGGCGCTCCGGGTCTCGCTGGCCACGGGTTCCGCCGCGACCTGGCGGCGGCGCACGGCCTCGGCGACCCGGTCCGCCAGGACCAGGAGCAGGAGACCGAGGATGGCCAAGGGGAGGAGGTTGCGCCGCATAGCCACAATATGGAGGTTGGTCGGCTCCGGCCGCTAGCGCCCCCCGGTCGGGGAGCTCCCGGGGCCTCCCCGCTGGCGCCGGAACCCTCAGCCGTCTAACATTTTGCCACTTCGAGGCCGGCGGACTCCCGGGAGGCAGATTCTGACCCTGATGGACCGATTCGCCCGGGCGCTGGTGCGCTGGCGCTGGGTGGTGCTGGTGGTGTGGGCGGTGATCGGCGCGGTCGCCGCCGTCCGGGCCCCTGCGACCCCGTCGCTCCTCAACATCAGGGGTGGGAGCGCCCGGGAGACGGAGGCGTCCCGGACAGAGGACCTGCTGACCCGGCGGTTCAGCCGGCCGATCGGAGAGTTCTTCGCCGTCACGCTCGAGTCGCCCGCGTCGTTCGACCAGCCGGCGCCGCGCGCCACGCTCGACACCCTGCTCGCGGCGCTCGGGCGCGAGCCCTACATCCGCGGTCTGGTCTCCTTCCCGTCCACCGGCGACACCACCTTCCTCAGCCGCGACCACCGCGCGACGTTCGTGATCGTGGCGCTCGAGGCGACGCGCGGCGACAGCGCGGGCGCGCTGGTGCTGCCGGTGCGCGCCCTGGTGAAGGAGACGCTGGCCCGCGTGCCCGATGGCAACAAGTACCGCGCCAGGGTGACGGGGCGCGCGCCGCTCGACCTCGACGTGCGCACGGTCGTGACGCGGGACAGCGCCGAAGGGGAGAAGCGGCTGCTGCCGCTCACGCTGGTGATCCTGGTGCTCGCGTTCGGGGCCCTGGTGGCGGCCGCGCTGCCGCTCATCGTGGGCGTCCTCGCGATCACGGTGTCGCTCGCGATCATCGGCGTCATCGCGCACTACACGCCCATGTCGGTGTTCGTGCTCAACATGACCACGATGATCGGGCTCGGGGTCGGAATCGACTACTCGCTGCTGGTGGTCACCCGGTTCCGGGAGGAGCTGGCGCGCGGGACCCGGCGGCGGGTGGCAGCGGCCAACACGCTGGCCACCGCGGGCCGGGCAGTCATCACCTCGGGGCTCACGGTAGTGGTGGGATTCGGCGCCCTGCTGCTCACGCCGCTGATCGAGACCCGGAGTGTGGGGATCGGTGGACTCATCGTAGTGGCGGTGGCGGTGCTGCTCTCGATCACCCTGCTCCCCGCCCTGCTCGCGGTGCTCGGCCGCGAGATCGACCGGCCCCGTTGGCTGGCGCGCCGCCTCACCTGGTACCACGCCCCGCAGGTGTGGGAGAAGTGGGCCCGGACACTGAGCCGGCACCCGATCCGGGCGCTGGGCTACGGCGGTGCGGTCATCGCACTGCTCACCCTGCCGGTGTTCTTCATCAAGATCGGCCTCCCGTCCCGGCACTGGTGGCCCACCGGTACCGAGGCCGGCGAGGGGCTCGACGCGCTCTCGGCGATGGGCGTGGCCGGCTTCGTCCAGCCGGTGCGAGTGCTGGTGCAGCTTCCCGAGGGACGGAGCGCGGTCGAGGCCGCTTCGCTCCGCGGGCTCATGACCCTGGCGGACTCGCTCAAGGCCGACCCGCGGGTGCGCGAGGTGCGGAGCGTGGTGAACGTGGAGCCCAAGGGCAGCTTGCTGGGCTACTCCGTGCTGTACAGCGACCTGCCCGCGGCGCGCGCCAAGTATCCGGACTTCCTCGACGCCTACCTGAGCAGCGACGAGCGGCTCGCGTTGATGGACGTGATCCTGGCCGACACCACCTCGCTCACCACGGCCACGGACGTGGTGATCCGGGCGCGGCAGCTCGCCAAGGCCCAGCTCCGGGGCACCAAGGGCATGACCATCACCGTCGGCGGGTATTCGGCCGCGGCGCTCGATTTCCAGGAAGATCTGCTCGAGCGGTTCCCGCTGCTCGTGATCCTCATCCTCGGCGCCACGGCGGTGATGCTGGCGATCGCGTTCAAATCGGTGCTGGTGCCGATCAAGGCGATCATCATGAACACGCTGAGCGTGAGCGCCACGTTCGGCCTGATCGTGCTGGTGTTCCAGCACGGCGTGGGCTCGCAGATCTTCGGGCTCGACGGGCCGACGTCGGCCATTTTCGTGGCCGTGCCGGTCCTGGTCTTCGCAGTGGTGTTCGGGCTCAGTATGGACTACGAAGTGTTTCTGCTCAGCCGGATCAAGGAGGCCTTCGACCGGAGCGGGCGGAACACCGAGGCCACGATGGAGGGACTCAGCGCCACGGCATCGGTGATCACGTCGGCGGCGCTCATCATGATCCTGGTCTTCGGGATCTTCGCCTTCGCCCGGGTCCTGGCGATGCAGCTCATGGGATTCGGCCTGGCGGTGGCGGTGCTGCTCGACGCGACGGTGATCCGGATGGTGCTGGTCCCGGCGTTCATGCAGGCGATGGGGCGGTGGAACTGGTGGCCGGGAGTGAAGCGGATCCGGCCGAAGGGGCGACCGTCGGTGGAAATGCCGGAGCTGCGGCCCTAGGTCACCTCACTTTCGCGACGTCACCCCCACCACGCCCGCCGCGAACTCGCTCAGCCGGGTCGCGAAGACGACCACCGCCCAGCCGACCACCGCCAGCACCACCAGCGCCCACATCACGCCGACCGCGGCAAAGCGCGGCTCCCGGCGGCGGTGCTTCTCGTGGGTTCCCACCTCGACCGGCACCGGAGCGCGCACGCGCGCGAACGCCTCCCGACGGCGCTCGCGCTCGGCGTCTTCGTCGGGGAGGCTCCGCGCCAGGGCGGTCATCGACGGAAGCTCGGGAAGGCCGAGGCCGGAGGCGGAGGGCGGGCGATAGCGCAGGCGTGCCTCCCAGGCGGCGCGGACCTCGGGATGCATCCCGACCGGCTGCCAGCTCTGGCGCGCGGCGTCGAACAGCGGAGTGGCGGGCTGGACCAGGGCCGCCTCGAGCGCGTCGAGCACCGCCTCGACGTCGGCGAACTCGAAGTCGCCGGCGTCGGGATCGGTGCAGACGAAGCGCGCCGTGGCGGTCACCGCTTGGCGTCCAGCCAATTGGGGCCGATGCCGATGTCCACTACCAGCGGCACCCGGAGCTCGACGACGTTCTCCATGTGCTCCCGCACCAGCGGCTGCATGGCCTCGATCTCTCCGGGCGGGACCTCGAAGATCAGCTCGTCGTGCACCTGCAGCAGCATCCGGCTCGCGAGCTTTCGGTCCGCGATGGCGGCGTGGATGCGGATCATGGCAAGCTTGATGAGATCGGCCGCCGAGCCCTGGAGGGGAGAGTTCTGCGCGGCGCGCTCCCCGTAGGCGCGCATGTTGAAATTCCGGTCCTTGATCTCCGGGATGTAGCGGCGCCGCTTGAAGATGGTCTCGACGTAGCCCTGCTCGCGCGCGAGCTGCACCATGCGATCGAGGAACTGCCGCACCCC
>DASSYY010000151.1:0-4728 GCA_035703025.1 Gemmatimonadales bacterium
CCCGACCGCCTGACCGCCTGACCGGCCGCCCGCCCTATTTCCCCTTCCCGTCAATCGCGCTCAGCTCCACGCTGATGATGTCCTGATTCCCTGTCCGGATCCGCTCGACCGCTGCGCGGTCGGGCTCGCCGTCCAGGTGAATCCGCGCCAGTGTCGCCTGCGCGCCATGGTAGATGATGTTCTCGACCTCTTCCACGTTGATCGCGCCGCCGGCCAGTACTCCGAACACGTGCGCCAGGACGCCCGGCCGGTTCCGGTGCCGGATCGAGAGCACGTGCGTCGCCGAGCTCCGCGCCAGCCGGTTGACCACGTTGGGCACCTCGCCGGTGGTCTGGAACGTCTGCACGATCCGGATGACCTCGTGGGCGATGGCTACTTGCGCCTGGTCGGTGGACGCGCCGATGTGATGGGTGCCGTACACCCCGGGCGCCCGGACGATCGCATTGGTGAAGCTGCCGGTATTCCCGGCCGGCTCGTCCGCGAAGACGTCGAGCCCGGCGCGGAGCTTCTTCTCCCGCACGGCTGCCTCCAGCGCAGCCTCGTCCACCACCGAGCCGCGGGAGGTGTTGATGAGGTAGGCGCCCGGCCGCATCGCCGCCAGGAACTCCGCGTTCACGAGATGCCTGGTCTCGGCGTTGGCGGCCACGTTGACCGAGACCGCGTCGGAGACCCGCGCCACTTCCAGCGGCGTCTGGGCGTAGGTGATGCCGAGCCGGTCGGCTTCCTCGTGGGTCAGGCTCCGGCTCCAGCCCACCACCCGCATCCCGAACGCCCGCGCGCGCATCGCAATCTCGCGCCCGATCTGCCCCAGCCCCACGATGCCGAGCGTCCGCCCGTGCAGCCCCCGCGCCTTCGAGTATTCGCCCTTGTTCCACGCCCCCGCCCGGAGGTCGGCCACCTGGTCCGGGATCCGCCGGTCGCACGAGAGCAGCAGCCCCATCACCAGCTCCGCCACGGCGATCGAGTTCTTGCCGGGACAGTTGGAGACGAACACGCCGATGCTCGACGCGGTGTTCACGTCGATGGTGTCGATCCCGGCGCCGGCGCGAATGACGAGCGTGAGCGCCGTCCCCGCCTTGAGGGCGTCGGCGTTCACCTTCTTGCCGCGGACGATCAGGATGTGCGGGTCGGTGGCCCGGATGGCGGCGGGCAGCTCGTCGGCCTTCACGTCCGGCTGCGAGACCACGGTGCAGCCCAGCTCCTTGAGCCCGTCGATCCCCACCTTCTCGAACTTGTCCGCGATCAACACCTTCATGCGCAAGCGCTCCGCCGGGTCATCGTGAGCCTACAAAGTATGCACGAAGAGCCCGCTGCGCAGCTTGGGCTCGAACCACGTGCTCTTGGGGGGCATGACCTGGCCCGCGTCCGACACGGCCATGAGCTGGTCCAGGGTCGTGGGATAGAGCGAGAACGCGATCGCCATCTCGCCCGAGTGCACCCGCCGCTCGAGCTCGGCCGTGCCCCGGATCCCGCCGACGAAGTCGATCCGCTTGTCCGTGCGCGGGTCGCCGATGCCGAGGATCGGGCCCAGCACCCGGTCCTGCAGCAGCGACACGTCGAGCGAGGCGATCGGGTCGGTCCGGTCGATCGTGGCCGGATCGAGCTCGAGCCGGTACCACGCATTCTTGAGATAGATGCCGAAGCTGCCCGGATGTTCGGGGGACGGATCCTCCGTCGTGGTCAACCGGCCCAGGCGGGACAGCCGTGCGAGCATGGCGGCGGCGGAGAGCTCCCCCAGGTCGCGCACCACCCGGTTGTAGGGCAGGATGCGCAGCTGGTCGGCGGGGAAGAGCACCGCCAGGAACCAGTTGTACTCGCCGTCGCCCCGGTGCTGCGACGGCGCGTTGCGCAGCTCCCGGCCCGCCCGCCAGG
The DNA here is from genome assembly GCA_035703025.1 of Gemmatimonadales bacterium. Taxonomy (GTDB): domain Bacteria; phylum Gemmatimonadota; class Gemmatimonadetes; order Gemmatimonadales; family GWC2-71-9; genus CAVVWJ01. Next base: position 1,873 of record DASSYY010000151.1, read on the forward strand.
CGCTGGCGGAGCGGTGGTGCCCGTCGGCCACGTAGGCGTGCGGGACATCCCGGAAGGCGTCCAGAAACGGGCCCGGGTCGGCGATGCGCCACACGGTATGGCGGACGCCGTCCGGGGCGGTGAAATCGTACAGCGGCGAGCGGGCCACGAGGGGCGCGCTGAGCGCCTCGATCTCCGGCCGCCCGCGATACGTCAGAAACACCGGCTCGGCGTTGGCCCGGAGCGTCAGCACGTGCCGCGTGCGGTCGTCCTCCTTGTCGGGCCGGGTCTTCTCGTGCTTCCGGATGATGTCCTGCTCGTAGTCGTCGATGTGCACGCACCCGACCAGCCCCGTCTGCGCCCGGCCATCCATGATCTGGCGGTAGAGATAGAGCGACGGGACTGCCTCGCGGACGAGAGTGCCCTCGGCCTGGAACCGATCGAGCGTCTCGCGGGCCTTGGCGTAGACCCGCGGATCGTACGGGTCGACGTTCTCCGGCAGATCGATGTCCGAGCGCCCGACGTGGAGGAAGCTGTAGGGATTGCCCTCGGCCAGCGCCGCGGCCTCGGCCCGGTTGACGACGTCGTAGGGTACGGCCGCCACCCGCTCGGCGAGCTCGGGCGCGGGTCGAACGGCGCGGAACGGGTGAAGTCGCATGCGGCGCGGCCCGGATGAGAGAGGCGGTGGCGCGAACGACGGCATCCTATCCGCGGACGCGGGGCGAATGCAAGCGGAGCGCGGCGCGGGACGAATCAGCTCCCCCCCGGCCGCACCACCCGCTCGCACGCGCCGAGCAGCGCGTCCACCGCCAGCGCGAGGGCGGCCGCGGGGAGTGCGCCCGACAGGATCATCCTCGTGTCCGACAGCGCCAGCCCCGACGCGATGGGATCCCCCAGCCCGCCGGCCCCGATGAACGCCGCCAGCGTGGCCGTCCCCACGTTGATCACGGCAGCCGTCCGGATCCCGGCCATGATGAGCGGCGCCGCGAGCGGCAGACGCACGTGCCGGAGCACCTGGCCCGGCGTCATCCCCAGCGCGGTGGCCCCCGCGACCGCGTCGGGCGCCGCATCGCGGACGCCGGTGTACGTGTTCCGGAGGATGGGGTAGAGCGAGTAGAGAAAGAGTGCCACCAATGCGGGGATGACGCCGATGCCGAGCACCGGAATCATGAAGGCGAGCAGGGCGATGCCCGGCACCGTCTGGAGCACGCCCACGCCGCGAATCACGGCTTCGGCCCCCCCGCGCAGGCGCTCGAGGGCCAGCCCGAGCGGCAGCGCCAGAGCGATGGCCGCCGCCAGCGAGATGATCACCAGGAACACGTGCCGTGCCGTGAGCCGGAGCAGCGTCCCGCGCTCGGCCCAGAGATAGGCCCCCAGACCATCGCGCACCCTGGTCGGGCGAGACGCGCTGTCGGCGGCGGCCGCCGTGAGCAGCCCAAGGCTTCCGAGCGCGTCCCGCGCGACTCGCGCCACGGGCTCGTTGTCCACCTCCACCCGCCGATTGAGCATCCGCATCGTCCCTTCGCTCAGCCGGCCGCTCAGCTCGGTCAGCGCCGCCACTGCTGCCGGCCGCCGCTCGGCGAGCCCCGGCGCCACGAGCGCGGCGGCCTCGTACGGCGGGAAGAACCCGCGATCGTCCTCCAGCACCACCAGGTCGTAGCGCGCGATGAGGCCGTCGGTGGCGTAGCCGTCGATCACATCCACCTGTCCCGCGGCCAGCGCCTGGTACTTGACCGCCGGGAGCAGCGCCCGCACTTCGCGGAAGCGCAGGCCGTAGGCGCGGCCGAGCCCGGGGAGCCCATCGTCGCGGCCGATGAAATCGGGTGTGAGTCCCGCGCGCAGCGTCGGGCCCGCTCGCGCGAGGTCCGTGAGCGTCCGGAGGCCGAGCCGCTCAGCGGTCTCCCGACGGACGGCGACGGCGTAGGTGTTCTGGAAGCCCAGCGGCGGCAGCCAGCGCACGCCGAACCGGGCCGCGAACTCGCGAGCCACCTGCGCGTACACCGCCCGCGGGTCGGAGGTCGGCCGTTCGTGCAGGATCGCGAGCAGGCCGGTGCCGGTGTACTCGGGGTAGACGTCGATGGCGCCGGTGCGGAGCGCGGCGAACGCGATCTCGGTGGCGCCGAGCCCGGGCCGTCGCTCCACGGCGATCCCACGCGCCTCGAGCAGCTGGGCGAACATCTCGGCCAGCAGGTAGGACTCCCCGAACGGCTTGGAGGCCACGATCACCGGGCGGGAGGTCTCCTGCGCACGGCCGATGCTCAGCGCCACGCATGAGCCGGCCAGCGCAAGCAGTGCGGCTCGGCGCATCCGGGAAGGGCGTCGTCTCACGCGCTCACTCGCGCCCGTGCGAGCAGCGCCCGGACGTAGGGTGTCGCCGGCGACGCGCGCAGCTCCTCGGGCGAGGCGACCTGCTCGATCCGCCCCGAGTGCATGACCGCGATCCGGTCGGCCAGCAGAAAGGCCTCGGACAGGTCGTGCGTCACGAGCAGGGTCGTGATCGCCAGCTCTAGACGGAGATCGTGGAAGGAGGCCTGCAGGTCGGCACGGGTGATGGCATCGAGCGCCCCGAACGGCTCGTCGAGCAGCAGCAGGTCGGGACCGGCCGCGAGCGCGCGGGCAACCGCCACCCGCTGGCGTTGCCCGCCCGACAGCTCGCGCGGCCAGCGCTCGGCCACGTCGGCGGGATCGAGCCCGACGAGCCGGAGCGCGCGGTCGGACCTCGCCGCAGCGTCGTCCTGCTCGCGGAGCCACGGCACCAGCGCCACGTTCCGGCGGACGCGCCAGTGGGGGAGCAGGCCACCTTCCTGCGGCACGTACCCGACGCGGCGCCGGAGCGCCACGGGATCGATCGCGGCCGTGTCCTCGCCGTCGACCAGG
>DASSYY010000170.1:0-16950 GCA_035703025.1 Gemmatimonadales bacterium
CCCGGAAGGGCATCCGATTCCTCGTCGAGGCCGCCGCGCAGCTCAAGCCGCGCTTTCCCGATCTCAAGGTCGTGGTGGCGGGTGACGGGTTCGAGCGCCCCGACCTGATCGCGCTCGCGGAGCGGCTGGGGATCGCCCGGGACGTCACCTTCCTCGGGTGGGTCGCCAACTCCGAGCTGCCGCCGTACTACCGGTCGGCGGCCGTGTCCGTGATTCCGTCGCTGGAGGAGGGCTTCGGCATCCCCGCCGCCGAGGCGATGGGCTGCGAAACCCCCGTCGTCGCGAGCGACGCGGGCGGCCTACCGGAGGTGGTGGAGCACGGCGTGACCGGGCTCATCGTTCCGCGAGGGGACTCGACGGCGCTGGCGGAGGCGATCGGCTCACTGCTGGCCGATCCCGCCCGGCGCGAGCGGATGGGCCGGGCCGGGCGCGAGCGCGCGCTCCGGCTGTTCGACTGGGACCGCACCGCGGAACAGTTCGAGCAGATCTACGCCAGCATCGGCGCGGGAGCCCGCCGGTGAGCGATCGGCTGTTCGCGTTTCGCTGGGACGTCGATCACCGGGTGTGCGTTACCGACGGGCTGCCGCGGATTCGCGCCGTCTGCCGCGACTTCGGGGTCCCCAACACCTTCTTCGTCAACATGGGCCGTTCCACCAACCTCCGGGAGTGGATCGGCAAGGGCGTCACCCGCTCGAAGGCCAAGCTGGCCGACCGGGAAGCGGTGCACCTGATCAAGAAGACCGGCTGGCCGCGCTTCCTCGTGGAGACCGCCCTGGCCCGGCCGGTCGGCCTCAGCTTCGTGCCGGAGATCCAGCAGCTCCAGACCGAAGGGCACGAGCTGGGCCTCCATGGCGGGATGGACCACGTCATCTGGAGCCGCCGGTTCCACGAGCTCCCGGACGAGGATCTCGCCGCCGACTTGGACGAGTCCTATCACCATTTCGTGCGGCATTTCGGGCGGCCGGTGGGCTTCTCCTCCCCCGGGTTCTACAGCGACGAGCGGGTGATGCGCATGCTCGACCGGCTCGGCTTCCTGTACAACGGCGACGGGATCGGGGGCGAGCCGCACCGGGCGGTCGCCGACGGCCAGCCGCTGTCCCACTGGACGATTCCCGTGACCCTGTCGGGGCCGCGGACGATCCCTTTCCTGGAGTATCACGGCGCCAAGGGCACCCCGGACGCGGAGATGCTCCGCCAGCTCGATGAACATCTCGACGCGCACGACGAGGTGATCCTCTACGGTCACCCGTGCTACGAGGGTGTGCGCGAGGCGGTGCTCCGCAAGGTCTTCGCGCGCGTGGTCGAGCGCGACTTCCGGTTCGTCACGATGCAGACGATGGCGGAGCGGCTGCAGGCGGCTGCCCCCACCCGATGATTCGAGTGCTGAGCGTCTTCGGCACGCGGCCGGAGGCGATCAAGATGGCGCCCGTGGTCCGCGCTCTGCGTGCCGCACCCGACCGGTTCGAGAGCATGGTCTGCGTCAGCGCCCAGCACCGGAGCATGCTGGACCAGGTGCTCGAGGTGTTCGACGTTGCGGCCGACGTCGACCTGGACCTGATGGTGCCGGGCCAGTCGCCGGCGGGCATCGCGGCCGGCATTCTCGATCGCCTGCCGCCGCTGCTGCGGCGGACGCGGCCGGACGTGGTCCTGGTACAGGGCGACACGACGACGACGTTCGCGGCGACGTTCGCGGCGTTTCTCGAGCGGATCCCGACGGGGCACGTCGAGGCCGGGCTCCGGACCGGCGACCGGTGGCAGCCGTTTCCGGAGGAGATGAACCGGGTGCTCACGACCCGGATCGCCGCGCTGCACTTCGCGCCGACGCCCGCCGCGCGGGACGCGCTTCTGGCCGAGGCGATTCCGGCCGGCGACGTGTACCTGACCGGCAACACGGTGATCGACGCGCTGCTGCAGACGGTCCGGCCGGACTACCGGTTCCGGACGCCCGCGCTCGCCGGGCTCGATCCCGCCCGGCGGGTGGTGCTGGTCACCACCCATCGGCGGGAGAGCTTCGGCGCCCCGCTCCGGTCGACCTGCGCGGCCATCCGGGAGCTGGCGGAGCGGTTCCCCGAGCTCCAGTTCGTGCTGCCGGTGCACCCGAATCCGGAGGTGAAGCGCACCGTCGAGGAGCTGCTCTGCGACCTGCCCGGGATGCACCTGATCCCGCCGGTCGACTACCTCGAGTTCGTGCACCTGATGGCCCGGGCGGACCTGGTGCTGACGGACAGCGGCGGCGTGCAGGAGGAGGCGCCGTCCCTGGGGAAGCCGGTCCTGGTCCTGCGCGAGGTCACGGAGCGGCCCGAAGGCGTCGCGGCCGGCACGGCCCGGGTGGTGGGCACCGACCGGGCGCGGATCGTGGCCGCCGCGACCGAGCTCCTCACGTCGCCCGAGGCGTACGCGCGCATGGCCAATGCCGTGAATCCCTACGGCGACGGCCGCGCGAGCGAGCGGATCCTGGCGGCCCTCGCGGAACGGCTCGGATGAGGCTGCTGGTCACCGGCGGGACCGGTTTCATCGGGTCCCATCTGGCGGAAGCGGGGCGTCGGCGCGGGGCGGAGGTCGTGGTGCTCGGGCTGAACGACCGGCCGGAGGAGCAGGCCAACGCCGCGCTCCTGGCCCGGCAGGGCGTCGAGATAATGCCGGGCAGCATCACGGACACCGAGCTCTGCCAGCGGGCGATGCGCGGCGTCACCCACGTGTTCCACCTCGCCGTCGCGATGCGTGAGGGCGGGAAGAGCAACGAGTTCTTCGAGCGGGTAAACCTCGAGGGAACGCAACGTCTGCTGGAGGCGGCGGGAGCCGGGCGGGTCGAGCGGTTCGTGTACTGCGGCACCATCGGGATCTACGGCCACCGGGCGCCCGGGATCACCAGCGAGACCAGTCCGCTCCGGCCGGGGAACATCTACGAGCGGACGAAGGTGGCGGCCGAGCGGATGGTGCGGGAGCAGGCGCCGGTGGCGGAGGTCCCGTACACGATCCTCCGGCCGGCCGACGTCTACGGGCCGCGCGACCAGCGGCTGCTCAAGCTGTTCCGGGGCGTGAGCCGAGGACGCTTCCCGCTGTTCGGGGCCGGCCGGGGCCGGCGCCACATGGTCTACGTCGACGACGTCGTGGCGGCCTTCTTCGCCGCCTGCGAGCGGCCGGAGGCCGTGGGGGAAGCCATGATCGTGGCGGGGCCTCGACCCTGCACCCTGGCGGAGCTGATCGAGGAGGTTCGACGGGCCACGGGGAGCGCGCGGTTCGGGGTGCGGCTGCCGCTGGCGCCGATGCTGGCTGCGGCCGCGGTGGTCGAGGACGTGTGCCAGGCGTTGCATGTCGATCCGCCGATCTACCGGCGGCGAATGGACTTCTTCACCAGCGACTCGGCCTTCGACACGACTCACGCCCGGCAGGTGCTCGGCTGGGCGCCCCGGGTGGAGCTGGCCGACGGAGTGCGGCGGACCGCGGAAGACTACCGGCGGACGGGCGCCCTCGACTGAGCCCGCCGCTGCCTGTGCGGTGAATCACGATTTCCGGAAGGACCGAGGCATACATTGGGCACTTCGACACCTGTGATCGATACGCGGACGGATGGAGACCACGCTGTGACCGAACCCTGGCAGCTGCAGCTCTTCCGCCGGTCGCTCAAGAAGCGCCAGACGGTGGATGCCATGCTCGGGCATCTGCCGCCCGTGCAGGGAAAGCTGTGCCTGGAGCTGGGGTGCGGGACCGGGCTCACCTCGCATTTCCTGCGGCAGCGGGGCGGAACCTGGGTCAGCGCGGACTTCGAGCGCGACCACGTGCGCTCGGCGCGGCAGCTGGTCCGGGACCGGGTGCTGCAGGTGGGCGAGCGCCAGCTCCCGTTCGCGACCGCGTCCTTCGACATGGTGGCGGCGGTGAACTTCCTCGAGCACATCGAGGACGACGAGACCTTCTTCGCCGAGATGGTGCGGGTGCTCAAGCCCGGCGGCGACTTCCTGTTCATGGCCCCGAAGGGAGACCACGGCCGGCCCGGCTTCGCACTCAAGCGCGTGCTGGGCTTCACGGCCGACCAGGAGGGGTTCGGCCACGCGCGCGACGGCTACCCGATGGCCGCGGCCCGGGCGCTCATGGAGCGGCACGGCATCCGGGTGGAGGGGCAGCAGAGCTACTGCCGGTTCTTCACCGAGTCGCTCGAGGACCTGCTGAACTACGCCTATCACCGGAAGGCGATGCAGGGGAAGGACACCAAGGAGCAGGACTTTCACGGCGACACGGCACCGATGTCGGCCGACGCGCTCAACAAGGTGGGCACGGCCTACAAGGTGTACTCCGCCATCTATCCAGCGCTCCGCGCCTGGACCATGCTCGACCGTCTCATTCCCTTCTCGGAGGGATACATGATGGTCACCTGGGGAAGGAAGGCCGCCTGATATGTGCGGCATCGTAGGAACGGTCGGGCCCGGCTTCGTCGCCGAGGCCGAAGTGCGGCGGATGTGCGACGCCATCCGCCACCGCGGCCCCGACGACTGGGGCACGTACCTCGAGGGCGGGATCGGCCTCGGCATGCGCCGGCTGAGCATCATCGACCTGGCCGGCGGGCACCAGCCGATCACGAACGAGGACGGCAACGTGCTCGTCGTGTTCAACGGCGAGATCTACAATCACGAGGCGCTGCGCCGGGAGCTGTCGTCCGCGGGGCACACGTTCCGCACCCGGACCGACACCGAGGTGCTGGTGCACCTCTACGAGGACCACGGCGAGCGGATGTTCGAGCGGCTGCGCGGGATGTTCGCGTTCGCCCTGTGGGACCGCCGGCACCGCCGGCTGCTGCTGGCGCGGGACCACTTCGGCCAGAAGCCTCTGTTCTACACCGATCAGGGCGGCCGGCTCACCTTCGCCTCGGAGATCAAGGCGCTGCTGGCGCACGACCCCAGCCTGGCGCAGATGTCGCCGTTCGCGCTGGACCAGTATCTCACCCTGCGCTTCGTGCAGGCGCCGGACACGTTCTATCAGAACATCCGGGCGCTGCCGCCCGCGCACTACCTGGTGTGGGAGAACGGCACCTCGCGGGTGCGGCGGTACTGGGATCTCAGCTTCGGGCCCAAGTTCACCGGTGCCGAGCCCGAGATGCTGGAGCAGGTGGACGCGCTGCTGAGCGAGACCGTGGCGCTCCACCTCACGAGCGACGTCCCGGTCGGCGCCTTCCTGAGCGGGGGGCTGGATTCGACGCTGATCGCCGCCTACGCGGTCAAGGTGCTCGGGTCGGAGCTCCGCACGTTCTCGATGGGCATTCCGTACCGGGACTTGAACGAGCTGCCGGCGGCGGCCGCCATGGCCCGGCGGTACGGCACGCGGCATTTCGCGGAGGAGGTCACCCCCTCGGTGGCCGCCGACCTCCCGCGCCTGATCTCGGCGCTGGACGAGCCGGCGGATCCGCTCTCCATCTGCCTCCTCCACCTCGCACGGATGACGTCGCGCGAGGTGAAGGTCGTGCTCGGGGGCGACGGCGGCGACGAGCTGTTCGGCGGCTACGACCGCTACGCGGCGGAGCGCTGGCTCGACGCCTACCGCGCGGTGCCCGAAGCGGTGCGGAACCTGATCTCCGGCCAGGTGCTGGACCGACTGCCGGACCAGTTCACCTTCAAGAGCCTCACGCACCAGCTTCGCTGGGTCGACCTGATGGCGCGGAAGACCGGCGGCGAGCGGTACGCGGAGAGCATGCAGTACTTCTGGTTCAACGAGGCCCGCCGCGCCGAGCTGTACACGCCCGGGTATCGCGCGCGGCTCGCGGGGCGGAGGCCGGAGGCCTGCCTGCTCGACCTCTACGCCACCAAGCAGGCCGACGACCCCGTCGACCGGATGATGTACGTCGACATGATGTCCCGGCTGCCGGGGCAGTCGCTGATGATTCTCGACCGGGCCACGATGGCCTACAGTCTCGAGTCGCGCTCGCCGTTCCTGGACCCGCGGTTCGCGGAGTTCATGGCGAGAGTGCCGGTTCGCCACAAGGTGCGCGGCCGGCGGCTCCGGTACCTCGAGCGCCGGCTGGGCGAGCGCTATCTGCCGCGCGAGGTCCTCGACCGGAAGAAGCAGGGTTTCGCCTCGCCGCTCATGTACATCATGGACGAGGAAGTGCGGACGCTGGCGCCGGCGCTGCTTCTCGGCAGCGAGCTGGTGCGGGACGGGTACCTCGAGGCCGCGACCGTCCGCCGCCTGGTCGACGAGCACCTCGTCCGCCACCGCGACCACGGCAACCGGATCTGGCTCCTGCTCAGCGCCGAGGTCTGGTACCGGCGGTATATCGGCGGACGGAGCACGCAGGACCTCGAGGCCGAGCTCGAGGAGACCCGGCCCGGAGCGGGCGACCTGGTACGTAACGCGGTATGACCTCGGGGGTGATGGAGGCAACCTCGTCGGCCCGCGCCGGCGCCACCGCGCGCGAGCTGCTCTCGTCCGCCTACGACTGGGAGAGCCGGCGCGAGACGATCACCCTCGGCGACGCGGTGCAGCGGTTCCGTGACGTCAACGGCTATGTCGGCCTCCCGATCCCGGCCAGGCCGGCCTATCTGAAGGTCTTCCGCCGCCTCATCAACGGCCGCCGGCCGCCCGAGGAGATCTACCGGGTTCACGACGCTTCGCATGTGCTGACCGGCACCACCTTCACGCACGACGAGCCGCCCCTGGTGCTGCTGGCCGGTGAGGCGGTGGAGCAGGGGTTCTACTTCGCATCGCGCGGCACGCCACGGACCGTCGGGTGGATGCTGTTCTACGGCGGAGCCTTCGTGGAGTGCGCCCGGCGCATTGCGCCGTTCGGGCAGGTATTCCGGGGGATTCAGCTCCGGCTGTTCAACCGGGCCTACGCATACGCGCAGCGCACCCGGCTCACCAACCTGTTCACCATTCCCGTCGACGAGCTGTGGGACGTTCCCGTGGCCGAGGCGCGCCGCCGGCTCGGCATGCCGACTGGCGGCCCGACGGCGGAGCTCTACGCCGAGGTCCGGATGCCGACGGGGATGGCGGATGCGCTCCGACGTGAGTGGGAGGCCTACGGCCGGCGGTTCTGATCCGCTGGCCGGACGGGGTCAGAGTCGCCGTCTGCGAGCGTCCAGGCTGATGGGCCCGGCGCCGTTGCCGGCCAGAAACAGGAATGTGAGCATGAAGAGCAACGGGAGCTCCCCGCCGTTCGTGATCGGGACGGGTCCGCGCGGGAAGTGAGCCTGGAAGAATGCCACCAGCATCTCGCCCGCCAAGAGGAGCGCCACCGGGCGCGTGAGCAGGCCCAGAACCAGCAGCAGCCCTCCGAAGGTCTCCAGTACTCCCGCCAACCCCATCTGCGACATCAGGGTCACGGTCCCTCCGCTGCCGCCGATGCCGCCGAACCAGCCGAACAGCTTCTGCAAGCCGTGCTGCATGAAGAGCAGTCCCGCGCCGACGCGGAGCAGGGTATGGGTCCACGCCGCGATGGGGGCGAGTGCGCCGGTCGCGGGCGTCGTGATCAGCGGGGTGTTGGCGGCTGGAACGGACATGTACTCCTCCGAGATTGGGAACTGGCCTCGAAGGAAGCTGGACGGGACCGGGTGCCTGGGGCAACCCGGCGGAGCGGCGTGGGTGAGATTCGAACTCACGAAGGAGTTTCCCCCTTGGCGGTTTTCAAGACCGCTGCCTTCAACCACTCGGCCACCACGCCTGTGGGTACAACCTATTCTCCCACAAGAGGTTGTTCAAGTGAATCGAGCGGCACCCCAGCGCGCCTTCAGCGGAGCTGCGTGACGGCCAGGCCGAGCACCCCGGCGGCGATGATCACCAGCGGCTCGGGCACCCGACGCACCCGAAGCAGCACGACGAGCGCCGCCAGGGCGATCAGCCAGGTCGGGACGTCGATGAGCGCGCGGCGGCCGAGCACGACGACCGCGCCGGCGATCGCGCCGGTCGCCGCAGCCGTCACGCCGTCGACCAGTGCTCTGAGCGACCGGTTGCCGGTGACACGGTGGAACCACGGCGCCACCGCCACGACGGCCAGGTAGGTCGGGAGGAACATCCCGAGCGCGGCAATGAGCCCGCCGACCGGGCCCGCCACGAGGTAGCCGATGAACGCGACCGTGATGACGACGGGGCCCGGGGTGATCATGGAAACGGCAACCGCATCCAGAAACTGGCGGTCGGTAAGCCAGCCGTAGTCCCGCACGACGCCGCCATGCAGAAAGGGAACGACCGCCAGGCCGCTGCCGAACACGACGACGGCCGCCTTGGCGAAGAATCCCAGGATGCGGAGCAGCGTATCCGACGGGGCGATACCGTGCAGACCGGTGACGAGCCACCACCAGGGCACCACCGCCGCGGAGAGCCGGTCGGATGGCGCCGCGCGATCCCGCCACAATTGCACCGCCAGCACGGCGACGCCGCTGAGGGCGAAGACCCACAGGAGCTCGGCCTCGGTCCAGGCCACGACCACCGCGTTCACGAGCACCACGGTCCACAGCAGCGGGTCTCGTCCGACGGTGCTCTGCAGCAGCTTGTGCGCGCCGCGTGCCACGATGGCGATGACCGCGGCCCCGACCCCGTAGAACACGCCCTGCATCCAGGCCAGACCACCGAAGCGGACGTAGCAGGCTGAGAGCGCGAGCACCATCACCAGGGAGGGACCGACGAAGGCGAGTCCCGCCGCCGTCGCGCCGGCGAGCCCGTATCGCGCCCAGCCGAGATACATGGCCAGCTGCGCCGCCAACGGCCCCGGAGCGAGCTGGGCCAACGCCAGGCCCTCCTTGTACTCGTCCGGCGTGATCCAGCGCCTGCCGAGGACCAGATCGCGCTGCATGGCCGCCGCGAGGGCGATCGGACCTCCGAAGCCGAAGGTGCCGAGACGGAGGAAATACCCGGTGAGCCGGCCCAGCGGCACCTGGTCTCTGCTCGGGCTGGTGGGGTCCGTGCTCATCGACGGGTCGCCTGCATGTGATCGGTCGGCAATGCCGGGTAGGACACGAGGCGCTTTCGACACGGCGGGGGGGGAAACGCCCCCACCAACGCAAGGCACCAGGCAGTGTCACCCAGGTTGAAGAGTGGCTTGGTATCGAGGGACCGATGGACGTGGCATCTGCGCTCCATGCCCCGCCGGACTAGATTGCCCGAACCATGAGCCAGCGACCCAGCCGTCCCCGCGTGCTCGTCGTCGACGACGAGCCGATCGTGCGCCGCATTGCCGCCCAGATTCTTACGGCGGCGGGGTTCGATGTCCTGACCGCGGTGGACGGGCGGGAAGCCTATGCCATCGCGTCTCACCTCGATGCCGACCTGAGCCTGGTGCTGACCGACGTCCGGATGCCCAACATGGACGGCGTCGAGCTCGGGCGCGCACTGGCGGCCCTGCGGCCGGGCCTGCCCGTCCTCTACATGTCCGGGTTCGGCCCCCCGGCCTCGACGGCCGAAATTCCAGCGACCGCCTTCATCGAGAAGCCCTTCCTGCCGGACCACCTCCTGGAAGGGGTGCGGCGGGTGCTTCCTCCGGGCGCCGACTAGAAGATCGCCCGGCCGGTGAGCTCGCGGTTCACCTCGCGCGAGACCGAGTCGGCCAGGGCTGCCCGCGCACTGTCACCCACCTGCTCGAACACTCTCGCCGACCCGCCGTACACTACCGAGTAGAGCTGCAGGATGGAGCCGGACGGCGCGTCGACCCAGCCGAACGGCCGCTGGCGCGTCGCCGTCCGCCAGTGGTACACGTCGCTCAGCAGCACCTTGGTGCGCGGCACGTCGACGTAGCCGAGCCCCGGGCTCAGCTTGACCGCGTCGGTCGGCTTGACGGGCTCGGGCATGAGCTTGCGCACGAAGCCCTGGGACACCAGGTACGGGCTCAGGCCCAGCGTCTGGTCGGGATAGCCGCCGTCGCTCCAGCTGAAGAAGATCGGACGCTTGCCCTGGTTGTCGCGGATCAGGAAGATCGTGGCCAGATCCTGCCGCAGGAGCACGTCCTGCCCGAAGCGGATCTGGAGGCTGTCGAAGGCGATGCCGCCGCTCTTGGGCACCTGCATCGCCTCGGGCAGGCTATCCACTTCGGCCTGCTTGAGCGCGAGCGCAGGGGTCGTGGGGTGGGGTGGCACCGGCACGCTGCGCCAGATCGGATCCGCCCGCGCGGGGTCGAAAGCCGGCGTCACCCGCCGGGCAAGTTGGCGCAGGTGCCACTCGGTGTTCATGAGCGACAGGTTGGCCAGGGTGACGTCCGGGCGGATGCCCTCGACCTCCTGGGCGTACCAGAGCGGGAAGGTGTCGTTGTCGCCCGCCGTGATCAGGATGCCGTACGGCTCCACGCTGTTGAGGATGTCGTAGGCGAAGTCGCGGGCCATCGTCTCGTGGGCGCGGCTGGCGGTGACGCGGTTGCCGAGCAGCGGCACGAAGGCGAGCGCCAGGACGGGACTGGCGGCGGCCCACCGGCCGGCGGCGGAGCCGCGGTCCCGGAGCCCGTCGACGATCGACTGCATGAGCGCGCCCAGGCCGCAGGCCACGAACGCGCCGTACACGGCGAAGGAGCCGATGAAGAAGTAGTCGCGCTCGCGCACCTCGCGCGGCAGCGACGGCTGGTCGGGGTACTGCGAGAAGCCGTACTTGAAGTTCATGTAGAACACGAGCCCGAGCGACAGCGTGCCCAGGAGCGCCAGCCCGGCGAGCCCGGCGCGCCGGTCGGACTTCCACAGGGCCCAGAGGCCGCTCAGCCCGAGCACCGTAAACACGGCCGTGGCCACGCCGGAGAGCCGCCCCCAGTCGCGGGCGAACTGCCAGGAGTAGTACTGCCAGAAGTTCGCCAGCTGGCCGGAGAAGCTGGCCTGCCGGTCGCCCAGGCCGGGCTTGCCGTACTGCACCCGGTTGAGCACGTCCTTGAGCGCCTGGCTGAAGAAGCCGACCGGCTCGCCCTCGTTGATGGGCGGATACTGGCCGGCGCGCATCGGCAGCCAGAGATAGTTGAGCGAGATCCCGACCAGAGCCGCGAGCGCGATGCCGACCAGCACCGTGGGCCGGGTGATCACGCGCCAGTCGGTCCACAGCACGTAGACCACCAGCGCGGGCACGGCGAGCAGCCCCATCAGGTGGTTGGTCGAGGTCAGCGCCAGCACGTAGGCGATGAGGACCAGCCAGCGGTCGCGGTGGGTACCCGGCGCGTCGTCGCCCCAGCGGACCACCAGCCACATCACCAGCGCGATCGAGAACAGCGAGACGGTGTAGACCTTCTCGTTGACCGTGCTCTGGTTCCAGACCGACCACGAGGTGGCGCCCACCAGCACGCCGCCGAACGCCGCGGCGTAGCGCGCCCAGCGCTCGCGCACGATCCCCCGGAGCCAGCGCTCGGCGACGAGGAACCAGAGGCCGGCCGCCGCGGCGCTGGTGACGGCCGCGAACAGGTTGATGCGCGCGGCGTAGGACGCCGCGAGCGGCAGCAGCCCGAAGGAGTGCGCCAGGATGACGAAGAGCGGGTTGCCGGGCGGATGCGGGATGCCGAGCACCTTGGCCGCCGCGATGTACTCCGACGTGTCCCAGAACGCCGTGGTGGGCGCCAGGGTCGCGAGGTAGATCAGAAAGACGACGAGGAAGGTGCCGAGGGCCCACAAGTACGGCGGGCGCTCCTGTGCCGGGGCGGTCATAGAATCCTGGGCTAGTGTCTGAACTGACGGCGGCCCGTCATCACCATCGCGAGGCCGTGACGATTGGCCGCCTCGACGACCTCCGCGTCCCGCACGGAGCCGCCCGGCTGGATGACGGCCGTCACGCCGGCCGCGGCCGCCTGCTCGATGCCGTCGGCGAACGGGAAGAAGCCGTCCGAGGCGAGCACGCTGCCAACCGGGTCGTGCCCGGCCTGCCGAGCCTTGTGGACGGCGAGGAAGACGCTGTCGACCCGGCTCATCTGGCCGGCGCCGATGCCGATGGCCGCCTCGTCCCGGGCCAGCAGGATGGCGTTGGACTTGACCGACGCCACGGCGGTCCAAGCGAAGCGCAGATCGCTCCATTCGCGCTCGGTCGGCTGGCGGTCGGTGCCGACCGTCCAGGCCTGGTCCGAGGGATCGAACTGGAACTGATCCTGCACCAGGAAGCCGCCGCGGACCCGCTTGAAGTCGAGCGAGCCCGGGGCGCGGCTCACCGGCAGCTCGACCACGCGGAGCGCCTTCCGGGCCGCGAAGACGGCCAGCGCCTCCTCGTGGAACGACGGCGCCACCACGACCTCCACGAAGAGGTCGCTCATGGCCTGGGCGGTGGCGCGATCGACCACCGTGTTGAACGCGATCACCGAGCCGAACGCCGAGACCGGGTCGGTGGCGCGAGCGCTCCGGAACGCCGCCACGGCCGTGCCGCCGACGGCGATGCCGCAGGGGGTGGTGTGCTTGATGATGCTGCACGCGGGCCGGGTGCTCCAGCACGCCACCGCCCACATCGCCGCGTCGAGGTCGAGCAGATTGTTGAAGGAGAGCTCCTTGCCCTGGCGCTGCGTGAGGTCGCGCATGCCGCGCGGCTCCTCGGTCACATAGAGCGCCGCGCGCTGGCCCGGGTTCTCACCGTAGCGGAGCGCCTGGTCGCGCTCCATCGCGATCCCGAGCCGGCGGGGGAGCCCCTCCTCGTGCGGCGTGAGGTACCCGGCGATGGCCGCGTCGTAGTCCGCGGTATGGGCGAAGACCTTGGCGGCGAATTCGCGGCGGACCGCCGGGGTGAGCGCCTCGCGCCGCAGCAGGTCGAGCACGCCGGGATAGTCGGTCGGGTCGACCACGGGCAGCACGAACTCGTGATTCTTCGCCGCCGAGCGCAGCATCGACGGCCCGCCGATGTCGATGTTCTCGACGGCGTCGTCGAACGACACGCCGGGCGTCGCGATCGTCATCTGGAACGGATAGAGATTGACCGCCACCAGGTCGATCGGGACGATGCCGTGCTCCGCGACCGCGCTCAGGTGCTCGGGCCGGTCGCGCCGCGCGAGGAGGGCGCCGTGAATCGCCGGGTGGAGTGTCTTCACCCGGCCGTCGAGCAGCTCGGGGAAGCCGGTCAGCGTGTCGACCGCGGTCACCGTGAGCCCGGCGGCCCGGAGCGTGGCGGCCGTGCCGCCGGTGGAGACGATTTCCCAGCCGAGCTGCGCCAGGCCCTGGGCGAAAGCGACGATCCCGCGCTTGTCGCTGACCGAGATCAGCGCGCGCGGCATGACGAACCGATCACGACAGGGACTCCGCAGTATCGGGAAGCGGTACGGGGCGGCCGGCGGCAGCGGCCGCCAGCACGACAGCCGGCAGCAGGCGGTGCTCGACCTCCAGCACCCGGGCCGCCAGCACGTCGGGAGTGTCGCCTGGAAGCACGGGAACGCGGCCGCGGGCGAGGATCGCGCCCCGATCGTACTCCTCGTCCACCAGATGGACGGTGGCGCCGCTCTCGCGCGCGCCGCTCGCCAGCACGGCCTCATGCACGTGGTGACCGTACATGCCGCGGCCGCCGAACGCCGGAAGCAGGGCGGGATGCACGTTCACGATGCGGTGGCGGTAGCGGGCGATGACGCCGGGGGGAACCAGCTTCAGGTAGCCGGCCAACACGACCAGGTCCACCCGGTGACGCCCCAGGCGGGCGAGCCACTCGGCGGCGTCGGCCGGATCCGACAGGACCTCCCCGGGAACGGCGTAGCGGCGCGCGAGCGCGAGAGCTCCGGCCTCCTGGCGATTGCTGAGCACCAGCACCACCCGCGCGGGAGCCCGTCCCGTCAGGGCCCGCAGCAGCGCCTCGAGGTTGCTGCCGCGTCCCGAGGCGGCCACGGCCACGCGCATCGTCATGGGCGGGGAAAGTAAACGCTAGGCGGCGCCGGGGGAAATGCTGCGGCGAGAATGCGATCCACCGCGGCCCGCAGGTCGTCGGCGGTGATCCGGGGCTCGCGTCGGGGCCTCCGCGCCTCGTCGGCGCCGGCCCCGGTCAGCACGAGGATGGCGCGGCCGCCAAAGCGGTCGGCGGCCGCGAGATCGCGCTCCCGGTCGCCGACCCACCAGCTGGCCGAGAGGTCGAGGCCGAGATCCAGGGCGGCCTGCTCGTAGAGCAGGGGCCCGGGCTTGCGGCACTCGCAGTGGCCGGTCAGCTCGGGCAGGTGGGGGCAATGATAGTGACCATCGAGCCGCGCGCCCTCGGCCAGGAGGAGGGCGTCCAGCCGGTGAAGGGTGGCAGTGTAGTCGGCCTCGCTGAGGAGCCCGCGGGCGATCCCCGACTGGTTGGTGGCGACCACCGCCGGGATCGCGGCGTCGTTCAGCCGGTGCACGGCCTCGGCCGCGCCCGGCAGCAGCCGGACCAGGGACGGATCGCGGAGGTAGTGGAGGTCCTCGATCAGCGTGCCGTCGCGATCCAGGAATACCGCCCCCCGACCGCTCACGCGAGCAGGGCCTGGGCCAGCGCCCGGCCGACGTCCGGCGCGGCGTCCTCGGGCAGCGTGCGGGGATCCAGCAGCACGCAGCCGGCGGCCACGCGCGCCACGACCGAGGGGTCGCCCAGCCGGAGGCGGAGCGCCAGGCCGTCGGCCCCGAGCTCGCCGGGGTCGAGCGCCACCAGCGTGGTGGGGAGCATCGCTCCGGGAAAGGCGCCGCCGCCGACGGCGGACTCGCCCGGCCGGAGCTCCGGCCGGAGCTCCGGCGGGCATGACTGGGCCAGCCGGGCCGCTCCCGCCTCGAGGACCGCCGCGTCCAGGGTCAGCATCCGCAGCACCGGGATCTCCCGCACCGCCGACTCGGCGTCCTCGTAGAGCGCGAGCGTGGCGTCGAGCGCAGCGAAGGTGAGCTTGTCCGCGCGCATGGCGCGCGCGAACGGGTTCTCGCGGCAGCGCGCGAGCAGCGGCCGCCGACCCACCAGGCAGCCGGCCTGCGGCCCGCCGAGCAGCTTGTCGCCGCTGAAGATCACCAGGTCCGCGCCGGCGCCCAGCGCGTCGGCGACCCGCGGCTCGGACGACAGTCCCCAGGGAGAGAGATCGGCCAGCAGACCACTGCCCACGTCGAACAGATAGGGAATCCGGGCCTCGGCGGCGAGCGTCGCCAGCGCCATCGGCGGGGGCGAGGCGACGAACCCGCGCTGCTCGAAGTTGGAGCGGTGGACCGTGAGGATGGCCGCGGCGCCGGCGTCGATCGCCCGTCGGTAGTCGTCGAGGTGGGCACGGTTGGTCGTGCCGACTTCGTGGAGCCGGGCGCCGCTCCGGCCCATGATGTCGGGAATCCGGAAGGAGCCGCCGATCTCGATCAGCTCTCCGCGGGAGATGGCCACGTCGCGCCCTTCGGCGAGCGCGTTGAGCGCGAGCACCAGGGCGCCCGCGGCGTTGTTGACCACCAGCGCGTCCGCGGCGCCCGTCAGCCGGCAGAGCCGCTCGCGGCAGTGATCGGTCCGGCTGCCGCGCGTGCCGGTGTCGAGGTCGAGCTCGAGATTGCTGTAGCCCGCTGCCACCGAGCCCATCGCCTCCACCGCGGCGGCCGCCAGCGGCGCCCGGCCCAGGTTGGTGTGGAGCACGACGCCGGTGGCGTTGAGGACCGGGCGGAGCCTGGGGCGGGCGTGCTCGGCGAGGCGCTCGCGGATCTCGGTGACCCAGTCCTCGGGAGGGCCGGCCCGGCGAGAGCGCGCAGCGGCGAGGGTCTCACGGATCGCGGCGACGACGGCACCGCGCGGCGCGGCGTGGAGCAGGGCGTCGACCCCCGGTTCGCGAAGGAGCCGGTCCACCGACGGCAGCTCCCGCCGACGGTCGGTCACGACTTCTGCTTGGGCGGCCGGCGCTTGAGTGAATCCGCTCCGCGGATCGCACCCTTGCCGGGCAGCGCGCCCTTGACCCGGGTCGAGTCGGCGCCCCGCCGGGTGGAGTCGGGCTTGGCCGCAGCCTTGACGGACATCGCGCCGCGGACATCACCGGTCACGCCGCTCACGGTGCGGAGGCCGCGGATCTCCACCTCGTACCTGCCGTCGGGCTGCCACGGCTTCGGCACGCGGAGGACGAGCTCGTCCGTGAGCGGCGGGCGAGAGGTCAGGGGCTCGAGCTGCGCGGCGCCGCGCCGGCCCGCGAGGCGGCCCTCCTCCACCTCCACGAGCCCGCGGCGCGCCCCACGCCGGGTGGTATCGACCGCCGTGGTGTCACGCGTCGTGGTGTCGCGCTTGGCCGCCGGACGATGCAAGCTGTCGTCCAGCGGCTTCTGGAGCAGCGACGTCACCCGGATCGGCGTCGAGTCGGGCAGGATCCGCACGGTCACCTGCGTGGCCGCGAGGCGCTGGCCCGGATCCAGATCCTGGCTCAGGCTCACCGACGCGGTGGTGCTGTCGCGCACGGCGACCTCGCGGATGCGGGGCGGGGTCGTATCGTGCACGAAGGTCCAGAGCTCGCCCGCCGCCGTCTTCCCGCGGGCCAGCCGTACGGTGTCGAACGCCTCGCGCCCATCGAACTGCATGTTGCGGTTCTGATCCAGGACGCCGCGCACGAGATACTCGCCGTCGGGCAGCGGACCGAGCTTGAGGTGCCCGGTGGAATCGGCCAGGCCGCGATACGGGAGGCTGTCGGGAAGCAGCACGGCCTCGACGAGCGCGCCGGGCACGGGACGGTTGGTGGTCCAGTCGACTACGGTGGCCTCGATGGTGGTCGTGGGGAGCGGCGCGCCGGTGGTGAACGTCAGCACGGTCGCGGCCGTGCTCCGGTTGCGCCGGAGGTCGGTCGCCCCAGGCAGCAGCTCCACGCGATAGACCCGGTTCGGCCGCCAGCCCTCGCGGGGACGGACCGTGATCCGGCTCCGCCGCCAGGTCACGTCGGGCACCCGGGTCGTCGGCGACAGGATCACCAGCTTCTCCAGGTCGCCGGTGCCGGTGCCCTGGTTGGGCGTGCCGCCCTCGGAGATGACCTCGTCGAAGCGGAACTCCACGTCGCCCTTGAAATCGGGGAGCCGGGCGAACGAGTCGGGGCGGGTCGCGATCAGGCGGGGCGCGGCGGCATCGGGCGGGCCGCCGGGCGGCGGCTCGATCCGGGCGCAGGCGAGCGCG
>DASSYY010000120.1:0-28470 GCA_035703025.1 Gemmatimonadales bacterium
GCTCGACCGGATCGCCGACGCGCTGCTCGAGCGCGAGACCATCGACCGCGACGACCTCGACCGGCTGGTGAAGAACCAGCCGCTGCCGCCCCGCGCCACCCTGCCGCCGGCCGACTCGCCGTCGCCGCAGGCCAGCGCTCCAACGAAGCCCGGCGCCGCGCCGGCTCGCGCACCTCTACTGGGCACGCCGCCGGCCGAACCCGCCGGCGCGTGACCGTCACGCCGCTGGCGTTCCACTCGCCGCGCGCCATCGGGGAGACCCTCCGCGCGCACGGGTGGGACGACGGCCGGGCCGCCGCCGCCGCGAGCGGCATCCATCCCTTCGCCTTTCATCTGACCGGACTGGACCAGGACACCCTCCTGGCCCTCGTCCGGCTGTCCGGCACGCTCGGCCTCGAGGTGCTCACCGGGGACGACTGGGCCGTGCTGTCGGGGAGCCGCTCGCGCCTGAGCGCCTTCGCTCGGCCGTGGCTGGTCCCGCCGGCCCTGTCGCAGCTCGCGATCGAGGTCGGGCTGGCGATGCCGGCGGAGCCGCCGCCGGTATGGGAGACCGCGCGCGGCCCCGTCGCGCTCGACCGGCCCGTGCTCATGGGCATCCTCAACGTCACGCCGGACAGCTTCAGCGATGGCGGCCGGTTCGCCGCCCTGGACGATGCGCTGGCGCAGGCCGATGCGCTGCTCGAGGCGGGAGCGACGATCCTCGACGTCGGGGGCGAGTCGACGCGGCCCGGGCGGGAGACGGCGGTGCCGGCGGCGGTCGAGCTCGCGCGGGTGCTGCCGGTCATCGAGGCGCTGGTCCGCCGGCACCCCGCGCTGCTGCTGACCGTCGACACCGTGAAGGCAGACGTCGCTCGCGCCGCCCTCGCGGCGGGGGCGGCCGCGATCAACGACGTCTCGGGCCTGCGGCTCGATCCCGACCTCGGAGCCGTCGTGGCGCAGGGCCGGGCCGGTCTCGCGCTCATGCACTCGCGCGGGTCGATTCTCGAGATCGCCTCGTACGCCCACGCGAACTACACCGATGTCGTGAGTGAGGTGATAACGGAGCTTCGGGTCGCGCTCGCCGCGGCAGCCGCGGCCGGCATTGCCGCCGGCGCGACGGTAGTGGACCCCGGCTTCGGCTTCTCGAAGACGCCGGAGCAAAATATCTTGCTGTTCGATCAGCTCGAGGCACTCCAGGCCCTGGGGCGGCCCGTTCTGGTGGGCCCGTCTCGCAAGCGATTTCTCGGTGCCGTCACCGGTCAGCCGGTCGAGGCGCGCGACCGCGCCACCGCGACGGCGTGCGCGCTCGCGTGGGAGCGCGGGGCGCGGCTCTTCCGGGTCCACGACGTGGCAACCGCCCGCGACGCGCTCGCGCTCGCGCAGGCCATCGGAGGTCCGTAGTGCCCCTCGGGCAGCTGCCGTTCCCCACGCCGGGCTGGCGGGACCTGCTCGAGATCCTCATCGTCGCGTACGTCATCTACGCGCTGCTCCGCTTCCTCGTCGGCACGCGCGCGCTGCAGATCGTCTTCGGGCTGCTCGTCCTCACGGTCATCTACCTCGTCGCCTTCCTGCTCAAGCTGTCGATGATCACCTACCTGCTCGGGGTCGCGTTCACCTACGGGGTGTTCGCCGCGCTGGTGGTGTTCCAGCCCGAGCTGCGCCAGGCGCTCGCCCGCCTCGGGCAATCGCCCGTGTTCCGGCTGTTCGGCGCGGGATCCGGTGCCGGGGTGGCCGAGGAGATCGCAACGGCGGTCGAGCGACTGAGCCGCAGCGCCACGGGCGCCATCATCGCCATCGAGCGCGACGTGCGGCTGGACGACTACCTCGAGTCCGGCACCACCATGCGAGCCACCGTGTCGGCCGACCTGCTGGCCACCATCTTCAGTCCCTACTCGCCGCTGCACGATGGGGCGGTGCTGATCCGCGGGGACGAGATCGTCGGGGCGGGGTGCATCCTGCCGCTTACCCAGAATCCCGTGAGCGACCGGTCGCTCGGCACCCGGCACCGCGCGGCGATCGGCCTCTCGGAGGAAACCGACGCGCTCGTCCTCGTGGTGTCCGAGGAGTCCGCCCTCGTGTCCCTGGCCCGCGGCGGCACGCTCCACCGGCCCCTCACCCCCGACCAGGTGCTGGCCATGCTGACGGGCCGGCCGGTCGACGCGGGTGGCGCTCCCGCCGTGACCGCGTCGCGCGGCTGAGTCCCCCGTGACGTCCGATCCACCGCCGCGGCTGAACGGCGCGGGCGCCGCGCCGGGGAGCGACCGGCCGCCCTACGCGGCGGCGGCGGGCATGACGCTCGCCGTGCTGCTCGGCTACGTGCTGACGCTCGCGCCGGGCGTCACGTTCTGGGATGCCGGGGAGTTCATCGCCGCGGCGCGCGTCCTCGGCATTCCGCATCCGCCGGGCACGCCGCTGTACGTGATGATCGCCCACGTCTGGGGAATGCTGGTGCCGATCGGCGAGTTCGCCGCCCGGACGAATTTCCTGAGCGCGCTCCTCAGCGCGGCGGGCGCTGGCTGCTTCTTCCTGGTCGCCTGCGAGTCGCTGCGGGGGCTGGAGCCTCGCGCGCGTCTGGGCGCGGCCGCGGCCGGCGTGGCGCTGGCGGGCTTCACCTTCACCAACTGGCAGAACAGCAACGAGACCGAGGTCTACGCCGTCGCGACGTTCACGATCGGCGCGATATCCTGGCTCGCCATGCTGTGGCGGCGGTGGCGTCGGCTCGGGGAGCCGCGGGCCGGGCGACTGCTGCTGCTGGTCGTCTACCTGGCGGGCGTCTCGATCGGTAACCATCTGCTCGCGCTCCTCGCGGGCCCCGCGATCGTCGCGTTCCTGGTCGCGACCCTGCGACTGGAGCCGGCGACGGACCCCGCCACGCGCAGGCGGGAGTGGGGCCAGGTGGCCGTCGTCGCGGGCGTGTGGGCGCTGCTCATCGGGACCGGGCTCGGCAGCACGGCGCTCGTGGTTCTCGGCGCCCTCTGTTTCGCGATTGCGGCCGTCTACGCCGCCTCCGGCGGGGCGGGGTTCTTCGCGCTCGCCGGCTTCGTGCTCGCTGTGGTCGCGGTGACGCCCTACCTGTACCTCTACCTCCGCTCCGCGCAGCACCCGCCGATCAACGAGGCCGCGCCCGCCACGTTCGACGCTCTGCTCGCGGTCATCCGCCGGGCCCAGTATCCGCCTCGCACTCCGCTGGACGATCCGACGCTGCCCTCGGGCGCCGGGAATCCGGGCCGCTCGCTCGCCCTACTCGGCGCCCAGGTGGGCGACTACTTCGTCTGGTTCGACTGGCAGTGGGCCCGGTCGCTTCGGGGGATGCTGGGGCCGCTCCCGGTGCGGACGCTCGTCACGCTGGTCTTCGCGTCGCTCGGGCTCCGCGGCCTTTTCGCCCAGCGCCGGCACGACCGCGCCGGCTGGTGGCTCCTGTTCATGCTCTGGCTGGTGACCGGGTTCGGTCTCGTGGCGTACATGAACTTCCGCCCGGGCTTCGACCGCTGGTTCGACGTGTGGCCGGAGGCGGGGGACCACGAGGTGCGGGAGCGGGACTACTTCTTCGTGGTGAGCTTCATCGTCTGGGGACTCTGGGCCGGCATGGGCCTCGGCGCGCTGGTCCGAACGCTCGCGGCCCGGGCCGCACCCAGCGCTCGGGCGGTCGCGCGCGCGGCGCCCGCGCTGTTCCTGGTCGCAGCGGTTCCGCTGGCGCTCAACTGGCACGAGGCCTCGCGCCGGCATGGGCCCGACGCGCGTCTCGCCGCGGACTTCGCCTACGACCTGCTCAACAGCACGCCGCCGTACGGCATCCTCTTCACGTATGGCGACAACGATACCTTTCCCCTGTGGTGGGCCCAGGAGGTCGGCGGCATCCGACGCGACGTCACCGTCGTGTGTCTGGCACTAGCCAACACGGACTGGTACATGCGCCAGCTGCGGGACGCGCCGGCCAGGCCGCTCGACGAGGCGGCGCTGCCGGCGGTCTGGCGCGGTCGGGTCACCGAGCGGCCCACGGCGCCGCTCCACGCGATGACCGATTCGATGATCCAGGCGGCGATGACCGGCTACGTCGTCCACGGCACCCAGCAGGTGACGCTCGGGCCGTTGACCCGCACGCTGACCGAAGGCGCCATGCTGTATCCCAATGACATCCTCACGCTCGCCGTGCTGCAGCAGAACCTCGGCCGGCGCCCGATCGTCTGGGCGGCGACCGCGGGTCGGACCTTCGCCGGGCTCGGCGAGTACGTCGTGCAGCGGGGGCTCGGGTTCGAGCTCCTGGCCACGCGCCCCGACACCACCTCCCCCGACCTCGACCTCCACCGGTTCGCCGGCGTGCCGATGGACGTCCCGGCAACCGACCAGCTCGTCTTCGAGACCTACCGCTACGGGGAGCTGCTCGAGCGGGGGTCCCGAGGGCTCGAGAGCACCAGCGCGAGCGTCGCGGCCACGCTGGGTCTCCCGCCCGCTCTGCTGGTGTACGCCCACGCGGGCCGGGGCGAGACGGACCGGATGCGGCAGGCCATGGACATGGCGGTGGCGCTGTCCCCCAATCCCGACCTCAGAGCCGCCCTCCAGGCCGTGATCGACTCCACTACGGCGCCCCTGCAAGAACCGCCCAACCCCAAGTAAATTCCAAGGCTATGGACTTCCCGGCCCTCCCCGGCAGCCTTGCCCGGGTCCGTGAGGCCGTGGCCCGGCACCAGGCGGCCGGCGGCTGGACTCACCCGGTGCGGATCGTCGCGGTCACCAAGACCCACGGCCCCGAAGCGGTGCGGGCCGCGGTGGCGGCGGGGCTGACCGACGTCGGAGAGAACCGGGTGCAGGAGGCGGTGCAGAAGCAGGATGCCCTCGCTGACGTGCGCGTCGACTGGCATCTGATCGGAACGCTCCAGCGCAACAAGGCTAGGCACGCAGTCGGGCGCTTCGCCCTGATCCACTCCGTCGATCGGCTCGACCTGGCGGTCGAGCTCGATCGCCGGGTGGCGGATGGCTCCCGCCAGGCCGTGCTCGTTCAGGTCAACTGCAGCGACGAGCCTCAGAAGGGTGGCGTGGAGCCTGAGGGCCTCCCGGCGCTGCTCGACGGGATGGCCGGCCTCGGCCGGCTCGACGTGCGGGGACTGATGACGATGAGCGCGTTGACCCCGGATGTCGCCGAGCAGCGGCGGGCGTTTCGGCGCCTGCGGGAGCTGCGCGACGCCGGCGAGCGGGCTGGTCACCGGTTGCCCGAGCTGTCGATGGGCATGTCGGGGGACTACCCGGTCGCGGTCGAAGAAGGGGCGACGATGATCAGGCTTGGAACGGTGCTGTTCGGAGAGCGCGCATGACCGTGGCGACATCGCTGTACGATCGGGTCCAGGCCGCGGCCGCGCTGGTGCGCGGACGAGCCGCGCTCGCACCGGAGGTCGGGATCATTCTCGGCACGGGCCTGGGCGGGCTCGCCCGCGAGATCGCGGTCGAGGCCGAGGTGCCCTACGGTGAGATCCCGGGCTTTCCGCTCTCCACCGTCGAGACCCACGCGGGCCGGTTGCTGCTCGGGCGGCTGGGCGGCCGGCCGGTCGTGGCCATGCAGGGTCGCTTCCATCGCTACGAGGGATACGACCTGCAGCAGGTCACCTTCCCGGTGCGGGTGATGCACGCGCTGGGCGCCCGGACGCTCGTCGTGTCGAACGCGTGCGGCGGGATGAACCCGCTCTGGGGCCCGGGCGACCTGGTCCTCCTCAGCGATCACATCAACCTGCTGGGCGACAATCCGCTCGTCGGCCCGAACGACGAGCGCCTTGGGCCCCGGTTCCCGGACATGTCGGCTCCCTACGATCCCGAGCTTCGCGGGCTCGCGCGGCAGGCCGCGCTCGAGCTCGGCATCGTGCTGCGGGAAGGCGTCTACGTGGCGGTGCCGGGTCCCAACCTCGAGACCCGCGCCGAGTACCGGATGCTCCGCGCCATGGGCGCGGACGTGGTGGGCATGTCCACGGTGCCGGAGGTGATCGTCGCCGGGCACCAGGGGATGCGAACGGTCGGCATCTCCATCATCACCGACCAGTGCCTGCCCGACGCGCTCGAGCCGGCCGACATCGGCCGGATCATCGCGACCGCCGGCGGGGCGGAGCCGCACCTCACCCGGCTGATCACGACGCTGGTGGAGCGGCTGGCCTGATGGCGTATCCGACCTGGCCCGATCTCGGCGCCGACCAGCTCGAGCAGGAGCTGCTCGCGCAGTGGAAGGCCGAAGGCCTGTTCCGGCGGACCCTCGAGGCCGGACGGGGCGGGGCGCCGTTCGTCTTCTACGAGGGGCCGCCCACGGCCAACGGGCGGCCGGGCATTCACCACGTGTTCGCGCGGACCATCAAGGACCTGGTCTGCCGCTACCACGCGATGCTGGGGCAGGAGGTCACCCGGATCGCGGGGTGGGACACCCACGGCCTGCCGGTGGAGATCGAGGTCGAGAAGGAGCTCAAGCTCAACGGCAAGAAGGAAATCGAGAGCTTCGGCGTGGCGGAGTTCAACGCCCGCGCCCGGGCCAGCGTGTTCCGCTACCAGAGCGATTGGGAGAACCTGTCGGACCGGATCGGCTACTGGCTCGATTACGAGCATCCGTACGTCACCTGCAGCAAGGAGTACATCGAGACGGTGTGGTGGCTGCTCCGGCGGCTCCGCGAGCGCGACCTGCTGTACCGCGGCCATCGGGTGCTGCCGTACTGCCCGCGCTGCGGCACCGTGCTCTCGAGCCACGAGCTCGCCCTCGGCTACGAGGAGGTCACCACCAACTCGGTGTACGTGACCTTCCCGCTGGCCGACGATCCGTCGCGTCAGCTCCTCATCTGGACCACGACGCCGTGGACGCTGCTCTCGAACGTGGCCGTCGCGGCCCATCCCGACCTCGTGTACGGCGAGTACCAGGTCGGCGACCGCCGCCTCATCCTGGCCACCGCGCGCGCGGCCGCGCTGCCGAGCAGCAGCGCCAAGGGCGCTCCGACCTTCGCCGAGCTGGGTGCGGTGCGCACCTTCCCCGGCCGGGAGCTGGCCGGGCTCCGGTACCAGCGCCCGCTCGAGGTCGTGCCCCTGCCCGACGACCGGGCGTCGCGGGTGGTGGTGCTCGGTGACTTCGTCACCGCGGAAGACGGCTCGGGCCTGGTCCACATGGCGCCTGCGTTCGGGGCCGACGACTACCAGGCCGGCATCGAGCACCGCCTGGCACTGGTACGGCCGGTCGCGGCGGACGGCACCTTCTTCGGCACGACCTGGCCGGAGATCGAAGGCCGCCTGGTCACCGCGCGCGAGACCAACGACCTCATCATCCAGCGGCTCAAGCACGACGGCCGCTGGCATCTGACGTCGCCGCACGCGCACACCTATCCGCACTGCTGGCGCTGCTCCAGCCCGCTGATCTACTATGCCCGGGACAGCTGGTTCGTCCGGACGTCGGCGGTGAAGGAGCGGATGCTCGCGCTCAACGCCGAGGTGGACTGGCATCCGCCCGAGGTGGGCGCGGGCCGGTTCGGCGAATGGCTCGAGAACAACGTGGACTGGGCGCTCTCGCGCGACCGCTACTGGGGCACGCCGCTGCCGGTCTGGGTCTGCGACCACGATCCGGCGCACGTCGAGGTGATCGGGAGCTACGCCCAGCTCGCCGAGCGGTGGGGCCGGGCGCTGCCCGACGATTTCGATCCCCACAAGCCGCACATCGACGGCTACACCTGGCGCTGCTCGTGCGGCGGGACCCTGCGCCGCGCGCCCGAGGTCATCGACACCTGGTTCGATTCCGGCTCGATGCCGTACGCCCAGTGGCACTATCCGTTCGAGCACGAGGCCGAGTTCGCGGCGCACTTCCCGGCCGACTACATCTGCGAGGGTGTCGACCAGACGCGCGGGTGGTTCTACTCGCTGCTGGCCATCGCCACCACCGCGTTCGACAGCACGGCGTACAAGCACGTGATCGTGAACGAGCTGGTCCTCGACGCCGAGGGCCAGAAGATGTCGAAGAGCAAGGGGAACGTCGTCAACCCGTGGGCGATGATCGAGGAGTTCGGCGCCGACACCGTCCGGCTCTACCTGCTCGCGTCGAGCCAGGTGTGGCTGCCCAAGCGGTTCGACAAGAACACCATCAAGGACGTTGCCGGCAAGTTCTTCAACGCGCTGCGGAACAGCTACGGGTTCTTCGCGCTGTACGCCGGAGACTGGTCGCCGGGCGGCGCGCCAGCTCCGGCCGAGCGGCCCCTGGTGGACCGCTGGCTCTTGAGCCGGCTGGAGGCCACCGTGGCCGCGGTGGGCGCCTCCTGGGCCCGGTACGATCCCACCGACGGCGTCCGCGCGCTGATGGAGTTCGTCGTCGACGACGTCAGCCAGTGGTACGTGCGAGCCAACCGCTCGCGCTTCTGGGCCGTCGACGGCTCGGCCGATCCGGCGGCGCTCGCGACGCTGTACGAGGCCCTCGGGACGGTGAGCCGGCTGCTCGCGCCTGCGGCACCGTTCGCGAGCGATTGGCTGCATCGGGCGCTGGCGGGAACTTCGGTCCACCTCTCCCGGTTTCCGGAGCCTGCGGGGCGCCGCGACCCCGCGCTCGAGGCCGCGATGGATGCCGTCCGGCGGCTGGCCTCCCTGGCCCACGGGGCACGTCAGGATCGGAAGCTGCCGGTCCGGCAGCCGCTCGCGCGGATGCAGGTCGCCGTGCCGGCTGCCGTCCACGGTCGCGCGCTCGACGAGCTGCTCGAGCTGCTCCGGCTCGAGGTGAACGTCAAGGCGGTCGACGTGGTCGGCTCCGACGCGGACCTGGTGCGACTCCGGGCAAAACCCAACTTCCGATCGCTCGGGAAGCGGTACGGCAAGCGGACACCGGTGATCGCGGCCGCCGCGGCGAGCCTCACCCCGGATCAGCTCCGCGGGCTGGAGCAGGGCCGCACCGCGACACTCGACGTCGAGGGCGAGGCCGCGAGCTTCCTGCCCGAGGACGTCGTCGTGGAGCGCGAGGTGGCGAGCGACTGGCTGGTGGCGAGCGACGGTCCGTTCGTGGTGGCCCTGGATCCGCACCTGACCGAGGACCTTCGGCACGAAGGCACGGCGCGGGAGGTCGTCAATCGGATTCAGCGGCTCCGGAAGGAGGCCGGCTACGTGTACACGGATCGGATCGGCGTCTGGATGGACGGGGGCCCCGCGGTCCTCGAGGCCGTTCGCGCGCACGCCGACTTCATCCGCGGCGAGACCCTCGCCCGGCGGCTCGAGCTCGGCGCCCGCGCGCCGGCACCGGATCTGGAGCAGCAGGTGGACATCGACGGACAGGGCATGGTGGTGGGAGTGCAACGCGACCGGGACGGTCGGGCCGCAAATGGCCCTCAACCCATGGATATGGCATGAACAAGAAACAGTTGACACACCTGGAGAAGCGTCTCCTGGAGGAGCGGGCCCGCGTCATGAAGGAGCTGGGCTACTACGACGAGTCGTTCAACGCGACGCTCCAGTCGTCCGACGGCGACCTCTCCTCGTACTCCTTCCACATGGCCGATCAGGGGACCGACGCCATGGAGCGCGAGAAGCAGTTCCTGTTCGCCTCGCAGGAGGGCCGCTACCTCTGGCACGTGAACGAGGCGCTTCGGCGCCTCTACGGCACCCCGGACAAGTTCGGCCATTGCCATCAGTGCGGTCAGGAGATCAACTTCGAGCGGTTGGATGCGCTGCCGCATGCCCGGCTGTGCATCACCTGCAAGGAGAAAGAAGAAGATGGCAAGCGCCGCTGACGTTCAGGCACCCGGCGCCGAGCGCCGGGTGTTCTGGGCGGCGGCGGTGGTCACCGTGGTGCTCGACCTGATCACCAAGCTGATCGCCGAGGCCACGCTGCTCCGCACCCCGGGCGTCTCGGTCGTGGGCGACTGGTTCCAGCTGCGCCTGGTATACAACCAGGGCGCCGCCTTCGGCCTGCACGTCGGTCCCTACTCGCGCTGGATCTTCTTCGCCGTGGCGCTCGTCGCCGTGTTCGTCCTGGCCCGGATGTCC
This sequence comes from Gemmatimonadales bacterium, assembly GCA_035703025.1. Lineage (GTDB taxonomy): Bacteria > Gemmatimonadota > Gemmatimonadetes > Gemmatimonadales > GWC2-71-9 > CAVVWJ01. The sequence goes on from DASSYY010000120.1 coordinate 9,949, forward strand.
CGCAGCGCGCCGGTGGGCGATCGCTTCCGCCAGCTTGCGCTCGGCCTCGTGGCGGGCGGGGCGGCAGGCAACCTCATCGACCGGATCCGCAGCGGGAAGGGCGTGGTGGACTTTCTCGACGTGGGCATCGGGGCGCTCCGCTGGCCGACCTTCAACGTGGCCGACATCGCCGTGAGCTGCGGCGCCATCGCGCTCGCGATCTCCCTCTGGCGGGAAGACGCCCGCCGTCCCGAACCGGAGTCCGCCTCGGCTGCCTGAACTGAGCTTCACGGTCACCGCCGAGGCTACCGAGCGCCTCGACCGGTTCCTCGCCGACCAGCTTGGCCTCTCCCGCACGCAGGCCGCCCGGCTGGTGGCGCAGAAGGCCGTGGACGTCGAAGGCAAGCCCGCCCGCGCTTCCCGGCTGCTCACCCGCGGCGAGCGGGTGACCGTCCGGATCCCCGAGCACGAGCCGCCTCGCACCCTCCAGCCCGCCAGCATTCCCCTCACCGTCGTCTTCGAGGACGAGCACCTCGCCGTCATCGACAAACCGGCCGGGCTGGTGGTGCACCCCGCGCCCGGGCACTGGGACGACACGCTGGTCAACGCGCTGGTCGCGCGCGGGACGACGCTCTCCGGCGGTGCGGAGGGACGGCCCGGCATCGTGCACCGGCTCGACCGCGACACCTCCGGCCTGATGGTGGTGGCCAAGACCGACCTGGCCCACCGCCGGCTGGGCGCCGCGATCGCCGCGCGAAAGGTGCGGCGGACCTACGCCGCTCTCGCCTGGGGGCACCTCGACGCCAGCCCGACGGTGATCGAGGCGCCCATCGCGCGCCACCCGCAGGACCGGAAGCGGATGACCGTAACGGCCGAGGGGCGTGCGGCCCGGACGGACGCCTTCGTCGCAGCCCGGTTCGGCGTGGCCGACCTGCTGCGACTGGAGCTGCACACCGGCCGCACCCACCAGATCCGGGTCCACCTCGAGTACGTCGGCCACCCCATCGTGGGTGACCCCGTCTATGGCGGGGGCGGGAGCCGGCGCATCTCGGGCGCTGCCCGCCGGCGCGCCGAGGCGCTGGAGCGGGCGACCCCGCGGCAGGCGCTGCATGCGGCGGCTCTGGCATTCCGCCACCCCGCTTCGGGCGAACCGCTCGACTTCCACTCTGAATGGCCGGCCGATCTGCGGCCGGCCCTGCTTGCACTGGGTGCCGAAGACTTGGTTGCTCGCCCTGACCCCCTTGGCTATCTTCTTTTCTTCAATAGAGATGGCTAACTGCCCGACGCTTCACGCCGTCATTTTTCGCATCGGTGCGCTTATTTGCGCTGCCCCGGCAGGGATCGTGCGTGAGATCCTGCCGCGCCTCCCGGCCACCCGCATTCCCGGGGTCGCCGAGGCGATCGAAGGGCTGGTCAACGTCCGAGGGTCCCTGCTCACCGTGCTCGACGGCCACGTCCTCCTTCAGCAATCCCGCCGGGATGGAGACGAAGGGGCGATCGTGGTGGTCGACGTGGCGGGACGCCGGTACGGCCTGGGCGTCGGCCAGGTGATCGACTTCCTCGAGGTGCCGGAGCACGCTGTGGCCGAGCGCGCCGACCTGCCCGGGATCGACCCGCGGCTGGTCAAGGCGGTCGGGGTGCGGGACGGCCAGCACTTCATCCTGCTCGACATCGATGCGCTGGTGGCGCCGATCATCGGCAGCTGAGTTCGGCGCTGGAAACCGACACTCAGAGGCGAAGTCACCCTGAGCGCAGCGACGGGGCGGTTTGATGCAGGGCGCCCTCGCTTCGCCGGGCCGACTCGCGCAGGGGCCGACCAACGTACGTTCGCCGCACGAATCACCCGGAACTGCACGGAGGGGGTCTGTGAGCCATACAGTGCTCGTCTGCGATGACGCCATCTTCATGCGCACGATGATCAGCGACATCCTGACGCAGGCCGGGTTCGAGGTCGTCGGCGAGGCCGAGTCGGGATCCCAGGCGGTCGAGAAATACCATGCGCTCAAGCCCGACCTCGTCACGATGGACATCGTGATGCCCGACATGGGCGGCATCGAGGCGGTCCGCGAGATCTGCAAGCGGGATCCCGACGCCAAGATCCTCATGTGCAGCGCCATGGGGCAGCAGGCCCTGGTGGTCGAGGCGATCCAGGCCGGGGCCAAGGACTTCGTCGTGAAGCCGTTCCAGCCCTCCCGCGTGCTCGAGGCCGTCCAGCGCGTCCTGGGCTGACGAGTGGACGTATCGAAGTACGCCGCGATCTTCCTGGCCGAGAGCCGGGAGCACCTGAGCAGCTGCAATCACCTGCTGCTCAAGTGGGAGCGCGACCCGTCGGCGACGGACGCGGTCGGCGGCCTGTTCCGGTCGATCCACACGATCAAGGGCATGGCCGCCACCATGGGTTTCACCGGCGTCGCCGAGCTGGCGCACCGCATGGAGAGCCTGCTCGACGCGGTGCGGCAAGGCCGGTTCCGGGCCGACGAAGGCACGTTCCAGCTCCTCTTCCGGGCGGTCGACGCGCTCGGCCACGGTGTCGAACAGGCGGCGGCGGGGCGGGAGCCCCCGCTCGACGCGACGCTCACGGCGGCCCTCGAGGCTGCCACCGGCGGCGCGCCGATGCCCTCCGGAAGTGCGCCGAGCCAGGCGGAGCCGCCCCGGCGGCGCGCGACGGACGCGCCGCGGGGACGCTCGGTGCAGGTGGTGATCCGGCCCGACGCGGTCATGCGGGGAGCCCGCGCCATCCTGGCGGTGCGCCGGGCCGAAGTGCTGGGCATGGTGTCGGCGGTGCGGCCATCGCTGGTGCAGCTCGAGCGCGAGGAGTTCGACGGGCGGCTCGGATTCCGGATCGAATCGCGCGCGACCGAGGAGGAGCTGGCCGCGGCGATCCGCACCGCGGGCGAAGTCCAGAGCGTGCTGTTCGAGGAGTCCGCGACGGCGGAAGCGGCGGACGGCGCCGGCCGCCAGCGGCAGATCCGGGTCGATCTCGGCCGGCTCGACCGGCTGATGAAGCAGGTGGGCGAGCTGGTCGTCGCCAAGAACCGGCTGGGAGTCATGGCCGCGGCGAGCGAGGACCCGGCGCTGGCCGAGGTGAGCGATCGGATCTCGCGGCTGGTTTCCGGGATGCAGGCCGAAGTGATCGCCTCGCGGATGACCCCCGTGGGCGAGGTGTTCGAGCGCTTCCCGCGGCTGGTGCGGGACCTGGCGCGGGACCTGGGCAAGCGCATCCGCTTCGACCTCGAGGGCGAGGAGATCGAGCTCGACCGCTCGATCCTCGACGAGATCGGCGACCCGCTGCTGCACCTGATCCGGAACGCGGCCGACCACGGCATCGAGGCTCCGGAGGTGCGCGCCGGCACCGGCAAGCCCCCGGAGGGCCGGATCCTGCTGGCCGCCACGCGCGAGCGCAACAGCGTCACCCTGCGGGTGAGCGACGACGGGCGCGGCATCGACCGGGCGGCGATCCTGGCCAAGGCGCGACGGGAAGGCGCGGATGCGACGGTCGCGCCGGGGGACGCGGAGTCGGTCAGCGACGACCACCTGCTGCGGGTGCTCGCCAGGCCGGGATTCAGCACCGCCCAGGCGGTGAGCGGCGTCTCTGGCCGAGGCGTGGGCGTGGACGTGGCGATGACCCGCGTCCGCCAGCTCGGCGGCACGATCGAGATCCGCTCGGAGCTGGGGAAGGGAACCACCTTCCTGATCCGGGTGCCGCTCACGCTCGCTATCGTACGCGCCCTGCTGGCCGACGCCGGCGGTGAGCGCTACGCGGTCCCGCTGGCCTACGTGGCCGAAACGGTGGAGTTCAACCCGCGCGCGGTCACGGCGCTTCGGAGCCGCGAGGCGCTGGTGGTGCGCGAGCAGGTCATCCCGACGGTGCACCTGCGCGACCTCGTCTCCAGCCGCGGCCAGGCCGTGCCCGCCCGGCGGCCGACGGTGATCCTGGAAGTGGGCGAGCGCCGCACCGCGCTCGTGGTGGACGCGCTGCTCGGGCAGCAGGACATCGTGGTCGCACCGTTCGACGCCCCGCGCGGCATGCCGCCGTACGTGGGCGGGGCGACGATCCTCGCCGACGGCGCCCCGGCGCTGGTGCTCGACGCCGCCGCACTGCTGTAGGAGAGAACGCTCATGGAAGACGTGCGGGGCCTGAAGGAACTGCAGCTCGACGCGCTGCGCGAGGTCGCCAACATCGGCGCCGGGCACGCGGCCACGGCGCTGTCGCAGATGACCAACCACACCATCATGATCGCGGTGCCGGAGGTCAACGTGCGTCCGCTCGAGGAGGTGACCGACCTGGTCGGTCGCCCCGACGAGGTCGTCGCCGCGGTTCTGATGCACATGATGGGCGATCTCACCGGCCGCACCCTGGTCCTCTTTCCGGAAGGGTCGGCTCGAACGCTCTGTGATATACTGCTGCGGCGGAGTGCCGGGACGACCGGCGAGTTCGGGCCGATGGAGCAGTCGGGGCTCAAGGAGGCGGGGAACATCCTGGCCAGCGCCTACATGAACGCGCTGAGCGATTTCATGGGCATGATGCTGGTGCCGTCCGTGCCCAACCTCGTGATCGACATCAGCGCCGCGATCCTCACCACCACCTACCTCAACTTCGGCCACGACCGCGACTTCGTCTTCTGCGTCGAGACGTCGTTCCGGGTCGAAGGTGCCGTCGAGCCGCTGCGCGGCCATTTCCTGCTCCTGCCCGACACGCCGTCGCTCAGGGCCATCTTCGACGCCATCCGCCTGCCCTGATCCGATGCCCGGGCCCGTGCTGTCGGAGCGCGATCTCGCCGTCCTGCGCTCCTTTGCCCGCCGGATCGACCCGTCCGACGCCGGCGCCCACAACAACCTGGGCGTTCTCTACTATCAGAAGGGGCTGATCGAGGACGCCATCGCCGAGTTCGTCCGCGCGCTCGAGCTCGACCCGCGGATGCAGGTGGCGCAGGCCAACCTCGACATCGCCTACCGGGACAGCGGCCACTACGACCGCCGGGTCACCGACCTCAAGGAGCGCGTTCGCCGCCATCCCGAGGACCGCGAGGCGCGCTGGGAGCTCGCCCGCGCCCACGCGGCACTGGGGCGTCACGCCGAGGCCATCGCGGAATTCCAGGCCCTGCTCGCCTGGCAGCCCAACGACGTGCCCGCGATGCTGCAGCTCGGCCTGGCCGAGAAGGCGCGGGGCAACCTCGACACCGCCGCGGACTGGCTCGCCCGCGCCTGCGCCCAGGACCCGGCCAGTGCGGTGGCGCGCTTCTATCACGGCGAGGTGCTCTACAACCGCGGCCTCAACGAGCCGGCGCTCGAGGCGCTGCGCCAGGCCATCGAGCGGAACCCCGACTACGCCGAGGCCCACTACCTCCTGGCGTTCGTGTACGGCGACATGGGTCGCCACGACGATGCCCGCGACGCCACCAAGCGGGCCATCAAGCTGAACCCCACGCTGGCCCGCGCCCAGGCGAACCTGGCGCTCGACCGCTACACCCAGAACGGCGCCTCGCCCGCGGGGCACGCGGCCGTCCGCCCCCAGATCGTCGAAGGCGGCGCGCTGGCGCACTACAATCTGGGGCTGGCCTTCCGGCAGAAGGGTCTGCACGAGGAGGCGCTCCGCGAGTACCGGCTGGCGCTCGACGGCGGCGAGGATCGCCGCATGACGCTCCAGGCCATGGCCGAGGTGCATCTCCTGCGTCGCGAGCTGGCGCCCGCGCTCGAGCTCTACGACGCGCTGGTCCGGGAGGTGGCCGATTCGCCGAAGCTGTGGAACGAGCGCGGCGTCTGCCTTCACCAGGCGGGGCGCCGGGTTGAGGCGATCGCCTCGTACGAGCAGGCCGTCGGCGTGGATCCCGGCTACCAGCTCGCCTGGAACAACCTGGGCGTCATCCGCGCCGGCGAGGCGGGCGAGGCCGGCATTGCCGCCTTCCGCCGGGCGCTCGACGGGGAGCGCCCCCTGTTCGCTGCCCGGCTGAACCTGGGCCTCCTGTTCCTTCAGCGCCATCAGCTCCGCCCGGCGCTCGAGGAGTATCAGGGCGCGCTGGCGGAGCAGAGCGGCAGCGCCGTGGCCTGGAACGGCGTCGGCCTCGTGCTCATGGAGCTCCGGCGGTTCGAGGACGCGCGCAACGCCTTCGGCCGGGCGGTCGACTCCGATGCCGGGATGGCCGGCGCCCACTACAATCTCAGCTTCGTGCTGAGCCAGCTCGGCGACTTCGACGGCGCCCTCCGCGAGACCCGCCGCGCGCTGGAGCTCGAGCCGCTCTACGTGCCCCAGAAGTTCTCCCTGACGATCGACCTCCAGTACGAGGATCCCACGATCGCGATCGCGCCGGAGCTGACCGCCGAGGTCGCGGGGGACCAGCTCGGCGGCGAGTTCGCGTTCGATCCGCCGGCGCTCGACCAGCTCTTTGCCGAGCTGGCGCCCGAGGCGCCCGGACCCGGCGCCCACACCGTGGCGGGCGACGCCCTGGACCTGGCGCGCGACTACATCGCCAAGGGCCTCCTGGACCTCGCCTCGGCCGAGCTGAGCCGGGCCGCCGCCCGCGGCGCGGCCCAGGGCGCGACGGCCGTGCTGCTCGGCGACATCTTCGCCAAGCGCGGGCTCTACGGCGAGGCGCTGGAGCGCTATCGGGCGGCGCGGGCCGCCGATCCGGACGATCCGGATGCCACGCTCGGCGAGATTCGGGCGCTGCTGTCGCTCGGCTGGGCCGGCGATGCCGCGCCGCTGGCCGACGAGCTCGCCCGCCGGGTCCGGGGCGACGTCGAGGTGCTGGTGGCTCGGGCGCGAGTTCGTCTAGCCGTGAGCGACGCGCTCGGCGCGCTCGACTGCATTCGCGAGGCCCAGACCCTGGCGCCCGGCCGGCCCGACCTGTTCCACCTCCAGGCCCAGGTCTCGGCGCGGCTGGGGGACCGGACGGCCGCGCTCGCCGCCTTCAACGCCGCGCTGCAGCTCGACCCGTCCCTCGTGCGGGTCTGGTTCGAGCTCGGAGGGATCGAGGAGGAGCGGGGCAACTGGCCGGCGGCACGCGCCGCGTACGAGCGGGCGCTCGATCTGCTGCCGACCTACGGCGCCGCCGCGCTCGCGCTGGCGGAGCTGCTCCGCCGCACCGAGACGCCGCGCGCCGCGATCCAGGTGCTGGTGCGCCTGCTGGAGGCCGACCCGTACGAGCTCGAGGCGCTGACCGCGCTCGGCCGCGCCCTGCTCGATGACGGCCGCACCACCCAGGCGCTCGAGGCCTTCGAGCGCGTACTGCGGTTCGATCCCGAGCATGCGGGCGCGCTCTATCATGAGGGTGCGGCCCTCGCCCGCCAGCGGCAGTTCGACCAGGCCGTGCAGGCGTGGGAGCGCGTGGTCCAGCTCGATCCGGGCGGGCCGTACGCCTCGCAGGCCCGCTCCCGCGCGCGCTCCGCGCGCGACCTCCAGCACATCTTCGCCGCCTCGGCGGGCTAGACCGTGGCGCTCGAGGGCACCCTCAAGGACCTGCACATCCAGGACGTCTTCCAGCTCCTCGACCTGGGCCGGAAGACCGGCGTCCTGCGCGTCACGTCCGAGCTCCGGCAGACGGCCGGCACGGTCTGCTTCGACCGGGGCGGCGTGGTGAGCGCGGCGGTCGGCAGCGACCCGCAGCCGCTTGGGGCCCGCCTCATCCGCGCGGGCCGCATCACCGCGGCCGATCTCGATCGCGCCCGCGGCATGCAGAACGGCGGCGACGGCCGGCGGCTCGGCGACATCCTGGTGGACCTCGGCGTCGTCACCCGGCGCGAGCTCGACCGCCAGCTCAAGGCGCAGATCGAGGAGGCGGTGTTCGAGCTGCTGCGCTGGTCGGAGGGCTACTTCCGCTTCGAGGAGGGGGCGCCGTACCACGCGGCGGTGGAGTCGCCGGTGCGGTTTCCGACCGAGGCCCTGCTGATGGAGGCCGCCCGGCGGATCGATGAATGGTCGCGGATCGGATCCAAGGTGTCGCACCTGCGCCTGGTGCCGCGGCTCCCGCCGCCCGAGCAGCAGGGCACCGAGACGCTCGACCTCGTCCCGTTCGAGTGGGAGGTGCTCGCCGCGGTGGACGGCTCGCGCGATCTCCACGGGCTGGCGGAGGTCCTGGGCCGCTCGGAGTTCGAGGTGGCGCGGACGGTGTACGGGCTCACCAACGCCGGCATCGTGGTGCTGGACGATCCGGCCCATCCGGGCGTGGAAGCGGAGCCGGGCCGCGACCTGGCGGCGCTGCTGGTGCCCGCCCGTGAGGCGCTGGCGCAGTCGCAGTACGACCTCGCGGCCGGCGCGCTCGAGGAGCTGCTGCGCATCGACCCACTGATGCCCGAGGCCCGCCGCCTGCTGGGTGTCTGCTACGCCGCGCTCGGCCGCCACCGCGAGGCGCTCGACTGCTGGGCCGCGTGGAGCCGGCTCGGCACCCGCACCCCCGGCGAGGAATCCGAGGGCCCCGCCGTCGAGCGGTTGCGCCAGTCGGTCGAGACGATCCTGAAGGAGCTGGAGCGCTATCGTGACTGACGACATCCGCTCGCTCACTGCCCGGCTGGCCGACGAGCCGGGGAGCCTCGCGTTCCTCGAGCTTGCCGAGGCGCTCCGGCGCCGGGGGCAGCTCGAGGCCGCGTACAAGGTGGCGCGCGGCGGCCTGTCCCGGTATCCGGGCCTCGCCGACGCCCACGACCTGATGGCGCGGGTGCTGAGCGACCAGGGCGATCTGGCCGGGGCCTTCGACGCGTGGTCGTCGGCGCTGCAGCTCGATCCAATGCGGACCAGCGCGCTCAAGGGTATCGCGTTTCTCTACTTTCGCGCGGGCGATCCGGACGCGGCGCTCGACCATCTCCAGCGCGCCATGGAGGTCGATCCGGACGATCCGACCATCCGCCAGGCGATCGGGCGGATCGGCCCCGGGCGTCCGGCTCCCGCCGCAGCGCAGCCCACCGCGGCCGCTGCCGTGCCAGTCGAACCCGCGCCCGAGCCCCCCAGCCGCACCTCCCACCTGTTCGACGGCGTCGAGGGTGGCGAGCGCGGCCTGCTGCTGGTGGACGCCAACGGCCTTCGCCTGGGCGGGGAGCTCTCGTCCGCCGATGGGGCCGATGCGGGAGACAGGGTCGCGGCCCAGCTCGCCGGCGTCTCACGGGAGGCGGCCCGGGCCACGCGGCTCCTCGGCCTCGGGAACTGGCATGCGATCGCCATCGAGTGCCCCGACGGGCATCTCGTCCTGGCGCAGTCGACGGCGGACACCGTGCTGCTCGCGAGCCGGGAGCCCTCGGTACCGATCGGGCGGGTCGGCCTCCTGGCGGAGCGGGCCGCGCGGGCCGCGCGCACCTGGCTGGAGGGCCAGTCATGACGGCGACGCAGGCCGCGCTCGACCGCGTGACGCGCGTACCGGGCGTGCGCGGCGCGCTCGTCGTGTCGGCGGCCGATGGCCTGGTCGTGGCGGAGCAGCTCATGGACGGCGTCGACGGCCAGGCGGCCGCGGCGCTCACCGGCAGCCTGGTCGGACGCCTCGGCCGGACGGCCGACAGCGCGGGGCTGCGGCCGCCCGCCTTCGTGCATCTGCGCGGTGACGCGGGCAGCGTGCTCGCAGCGCCCGGCCCCGAGGACCTGGTGCTCGTGGCAGTGGTGGGTCCGGACGCCAATCTCGGCCTGGCGCGCCTGGAGATGATCGAGGCGGCGGGACGGCTGGCCTGATGCGGGCACTCGAGCCCTGGGTCGTGCAGCCCCTGGAGACCTTCCTCGCCGAGAGCGGCGCGAGGCTCACGCTGCTCATGACGTCCTCGGGGCAGGTGGTCGCCCAGCACGGCTTCAGCCGCTCGCTCGACGTCATGACCGCCGCGGCGCTGGGCGCGGGCATCGTCGCCTCGACCGAGGAGCTCGGCCGGCTCATGGGGGCGCAGAAGTTCGAGGCCCTGGTGCACGGCGGCCAGCGCCAGAGCTGCATGCTCGCCGCGTTCGCCACGCCGCGCGGCCGCTGGATCGGGCTGGTCGTGTTCGGCCCCGAGACGTCGGTGGGAATCGTGCGGCTGTTCTTCGATCAGATGGTCCAGCAGCTCGTCACGCTGGCGCCGCGGGAGCAGCAGCCGGCGGCGCCGATGCTGGCGGAAAACTTCGAGACCGAGCTCAACGCCAGCCTCAAAGCGCTCTTCGGACGGTAACCGGCATGTCTCTCGTCAACTTCACGGCGCGCGAGATCACCTGCAAGCTCGTGTACTACGGACCGGGCCGGTCCGGCAAGACCACGAACCTGCAGTACGTCTATGGGCGGGTGCCCGAGAGCCGGCGCGGGCGGATGGTCTCGCTCGCGACGCAGACCGACCGCACCCTGTTCTTCGATTTCCTGCCGCTGGAGCTGGGCACGATCTCGGGCTTCACCACCAAGTTCCAGCTCTATACCGTCCCCGGCCAGAGCTATTACAACGCGACCCGGAAGCTGGTGCTGCAGGGCGCCGACGGCGTGGTCTTCGTGGGCGACAGCCAGGCGCGGCGCTTCGACGACAACCTCGAGAGCCTCCAGAATCTGCAGGACAATCTGCTGGCGCAGGGCGTGGACATCCGCCAGCTGCCGGTGGTCTTCCAGTACAACAAGCAGGACCTCCCGCGCGACCTGATCCTCTCGCACGAGGAGATGGACGATGCGCTCAACTTCCGGGCGGTCCCGAGCTTCCCGGCCGACGCGCTGCACGGCAGCGGCGTGTTCGAGACCCTGCGCGGGATCTCGGAGCTGGTGCTCAAGCGGCTGGCCGTGGGGAGCCCGGTCGCGTGACGGTCACGCTCAATCCGCACTACCGCTTCGACACGCTCGTCGTGGGCGCGGCCAATCGGCTCGCGGTCACCGCGGCGAAGGCTGTCGCCGAATCCCCGGGGACGGTGTACAACCCGCTGTTCATCTACGCCCGCCCGGGCCTCGGCAAGACCCACCTGCTGATGGCCATCGGACACGCCGCGCGCGCGATCAACCCGAAGCTGAGCGTCGAGTATCTCACCCTGGACGAGTTCGTCGAGGCCTTTCACGCCGCCATCGCGGCCGGCCACGGCGAGGCGTACCGGAAGCGCTTCCTCGACGTCGATGTGCTGCTGGTGGACGACGTCCAGTTCCTCACGCACCGGCGCGAGATGCAGGCGGAGCTGCTGCGGCTCACAGACGCGCTGCAGACGGCCAACCGGCAGATCGTGCTCACCAGCGACCGTCCGCCCGCCGAGATCGAGGCGCTCGACGAGCGGCTGATCCGCCGGTTCGCCGGCGGACTCATCATCGACGTGGCCGCGCCCGACTACGAGACCCGGGTCGCGATCCTCCGGCGGAAGGCCGAGGAGCGGCACGCGGCCTTCGGGGAGGGTGTGCTCGAGGCCGTGGCCACGCTCGGCATCGACAACGTCCGTGAGCTCCTGGGGGCGCTCAACCGCCTGATTGCGTTCCAGGCGGTGAGCGAGCAGCCGGTGGATCCCACGCAGGCCCGCATGCTCGTGGGTGGCGAGGTGGAGTCCGCGGAGTCGGCTGGCATGCCGGCTGCCGCCGCACCGCCGGCCGCGGCCCCGGCCGCGCCCGCTCAGACGTCCGAGTTCGACGACTTCCTGTCCGAGATCAGCGCCACCGTCGCCCAGCAGGTGGATGCCTGGCGGGGGAAAGTCACCGCCGCCGTGCTCCGGTGGCAGGGCGAGGGATTCCGCACCGCCCAGCTCGAGGCGCTGCTGACCCAGGAGATGGTGAACGATCCCGAGCGCGCGCTCCGCGAGTTCGAGGAGGACGCCCAGCGTCTCCAGTTCATGCAGGCCGAGGCCGCGGCGCTGGCCCCCGAGCTCGCCGGGTCGGCGGCGTTCCGGGACCCCGCCAACCTGGCTGCGGCGGAGGAGGCTCTGCGGCAGGCCCGCGAGGAGGGCGCGCCGCCGCCGGCGCCGTCGCCGCTCTGGCGGCTGGACACCGTCGTGGAGACCGCGGCCAACCGGGTGGGGCTCGAGGCCGTGCGCGCGGCGATCCGGGAGCCGGCCAGCCGGTACAACCCGCTGGTGCTGATCGGCGGCGCGGCGGTCGGCAAGACCCATCTGCTGCATGCCATCGGCAATGCTCTGGCGGAGCGCGGTGGTCCGGTGGCGTGTCTCAGCGCCCCGGAGTTCACCGGCGAGCTGATCCAGGCCATCGACCGCGACACGGTGGCGAGCTGGCGGGCTCGCTACCGCCGGGCCACCGCGTTCCTGCTCGACGATGTCCACCTGATCGCCGCGAAGGACCGGACCCAGGACGAGTTGTTCGTCCTGTTCAACGTGCTGATGGATGCGGGGCGCCAGCTGGTGTTCACGTCGGCCGCCCCGCTCGCCGAGCTGACCGGCGTCGAGCCGCGCCTGCGCTCCCGGCTCGAGGGCGGGCTCGTGGTCGAGCTGCCGGCGCCCGATGCCGCCGTGCGCGAGCGGGTGTTGTTGCGGGATCTCGAAGCCAAGCTCGGGACGGCTGACGCGGAGCTCGCGGCCTATGTGGGGTCGCGCCCCGCCGAGTCGATTCGCGCGGCCCAGGCGCTGCTCACGCGGGTGCTCGCGGCCGCGTCCGCGAAGGGCGTCGCGCCCACCGCGGCCCTGGCGCGCGAGGTGATCGAGGGATCCCGGCCCGCGGCCGCGGTGCCCAGGCGGCCGGAGGGCCGCTCGAGCGGGATCGTGGCGGCGGGCCCGGGCGCCATCCGCAGCCGCGAGAAGATGGTGTGGGAGTGGCCGGAGGTGAGTGAGCGCGTGATCGAGGAGTGGCGCTGATGGCGATCAAGGGCAGCCTCAAGGAGGCCAGCCTCCCTGACGTCATCCAGCTCCTGTTCCTCGGGCGCCGGACCGGCTGCCTCGCGCTCGCCGACCGGCACAACTTCGGCACGATCTACTTCGAGGAAGGCCACATCGTCTACGCGGCGATCGTGAACCGGCGGGACCGGCTGGGCGACATCCTGCTCCGGAGCGGCCGCATCACGCAGGCCCAGCTCGACGAGGCGATCGCGGCCCAGGAGGGCGATCGGGTGCACAAGCTGGGCGAGATCCTCGTCCAGCTCGGCGTCCTGCCGCGCCAGGAGCTCGAGAGCTACATGCGCCTCCAGATCGAGGAGGCGGTCTACTACCTGTTCACCTGGACCTCGGGCACCTTCAACTTCGAAGCCGGCGTCAAGCCCGAGCTCGAGGACTTCCTGGTGCGCATCAACCCCGAGTTTCTGCTGCTCGAGGGCGCACGCCGGGTGGACGAGTGGAGTCTGATCGAGAAGAAGATTCCCTCATTCGACCTCATCTTCGCGGTCGATCCGTCCCATGTCGGCGAATCGGCGCCCACCCTCTCGGCGGAGCAGCTGCGCCTGGTGCCGCTGCTGGACGGCACGCGCGACGTGCAGAGCGTCATCGACGAATCCGGACTGGTGGAGTTCGAGGTCGGGAAGGCGCTCTACGGCCTGATCACCGCCGGCTTCGCGCACCGGGTGGGCACCTCGACGGCGGCGGCCCCCAAGGTCCACGACGGTCGGGTCGAGGAGCACCGCAACCTGGGCGTGGCCTTCTACAAGGCGGCGATGCTCGACGAGGCTCTGCGGGAGTTCCGCCGCGTCGCCGATCTCCGACCCACCGACGCGAGCGCCCCGTTCTTTCTCGGGCTGATTGCGCTGCGGCAGGCGCGCTGGGAAGAGGCGGCCACGGCGTTTCGCCAGGCGGCCGATGCGGCCGGGGGGCGCCCGGCGGCGCTGCACAACCTGGGGTACGCGCTCGAGCGGCTCGGCCGGCTCGACGAGGCGGAGACCGCCTACGGCGACGCGGCCGGGCGGGCCCGCGACGACGCGCGCATCATGCTCGGCTGGAGCATCGTGGCGCTCAAGCGGGGGGAGCATCAGGTGGCGCAGGGTCGGCTCGCGCGGACGGTCGAGCTCCTCGGCGGCAAGCCGTCCCCCGCGCTCTGGTACTGGGCCGCGACGCTCGCGAGCGCCGGGCTCGACGACCCCGCGGGCGCGCTGCGCGCCGCCAAGGCGGGTGCCGCCGCGTTCCCGGCGAGTGCCGTGCTCCAGAACAACCTGGCCGTGTTGCTCGAGCTCAGCGGCGACGTGGCCGGCGCGGAAGCGGCGCTCCGCGCGGCGCTCGCCGAAGACCCGTCGCTGCCGCAGGTCTCGAAGAATCTGGCCGACATCCTCTACCGGAACGGCCGCTACGACGAGGCCCGCGAGGCCTACGAGCGGGCCGCCAAGCTGGCCCCCGACCTTGGCGACGATCTGTACTTCAAGCTGGGCAACCTGGCCTACAAGCGGCGCGACAAGGTCCTCGCCCGCGAGAGCTGGAGCCGCGCCACCACGCTCAACCCGGCGCACGAGCTCGCCAAGGCCAACCTCGAGATGCTGGACATGGCCACGTGACGCCCGACGACGCCGCCTTCGCCGCACTCGCGCGCCAGATCGCGCAGACGAGCGGATTCGCCCTGGAGGCCTACAAGGACAAGTGCATCCGTCGCCGGATCGCCGTCCGGATGCGGGCGTGTGGGGTGCATTCCTACGAGGACTATCGCATGCTGCTGGACCGGTCGCCCAACGAGTACGAGCGGCTGCGCGACGCGCTCACCATCAACGTCACCCGCTTCTATCGCAACGCCGAGACCTGGAGCCTCCTCCGGCGCGACGTGCTGCCGGCGCTGCTCGACCGGCGCCGGGGAGAGGTGCGGGCCTGGAGTGCCGGGTGCTCGTCGGGCGAGGAGGCATACACGCTGGCGCTGCTTGCCGCGGAGCATCTGGACCGGGTCGGCCGCGGCGACGAGCTCGCCCGGCTCACGATCGACGCCACCGACATCGATCGCACCAGTCTCGACCGCGCCCGCGCGGCGTGCTATCGGAGCGAAGGGCTGACCGAGATGCCGGACGAGCTGGCCCGGCCGTATTTCGAGCCGGCCGGCCACGAACGGAGGGTGATCGACCGCGTCCGGCGCCGAGTCCAGGTCCGGGCGCTCGACCTGAGCCGCGAGGCTCCGCTCCGGACCGACTACGATCTCATCCTCTGCCGCAATGTCGTGATCTACTTCGACCGGGTCATGCAGGAGCGGCTGTTCCAGACCTTTGCCGACGCGCTCGTTCCGGGTGGCTACCTCGTGCTCGGCAAGGTGGAGACCCTGTTCGGCGCCGCCCGGGAGCGGCTGGTCCTCATCGATCCGCGCGAGCGCGTGTACCGGCGGCCGGCATGAGGGGCGAAGTGATCGTGAAGGTGGCCGACCTCCGGGCCGGGACGGGCACGGACATCCTGATGACGATCGGCCTCGGGAGCTGCGTCGCCATCGTGCTCTACGACGCCACGGCGCGGGTGGGCGGCCTGGCGCAAGTGCTGCTCCCGTCGCCGGCGCTGAGCCGGAACGACGGCAATCCGGCGAAGTTCCCCCAGACGGCCGTGCCGCGGCTGGTGGAGCTGATGGGCGAGCAGGGCGCGGTCGTCCGCCGCATCACGGCGCGGCTCGTGGGCGGGGCGAGCATGTTTCCCGGCCTCGGAGGGGTGGGCACCATCCAGATGGGTGAGCGGAACATCGTGGCGTCGCGCCAGGCGCTGCATCAGAACGGCCTCGCGATCGTCGCCGAAGCCACCGGGGGCGACTACGGCCGCACCGTGCGGCTCTGGGTGGCGGATGGCCGGGTCGAAGTCTCATCGGTGTATCACGGTGTCACGACGCTCTGACCCGCGGACCGTCCTCGTGGTCGACGACAGCCCCTTCTTCCGGCGGCTGCTGACCGACGTCGTGGACGGCAGCGGGGAGTTCCGGGTGGTCGGCACCGCCCGGAACGGGATGGACGCCGTGCAGAAGGTGCACGACCAGGAGCCCGACGTCGTGTTGATGGACCTGGAGATGCCCGAGCTCGACGGGCTAGGCGCGATCGGGTACATCATGTCCGAGTCCCCGCGGCCGATCGTGGTGGTGAGCTCCTACGCCGGCCCCGGGACCGCCGCGGCCATCCGCGCGCTCGAGCTCGGCGCGGTGGACCTGGTGGCCAAGGCCGAGGACCGAAGCGCGGATGCCATCGCGAGCTTCGGGGAGCGCCTGCTGGCGGTGCTCCGGACGGTGCGGAGCGCCGCCATCCTCCGGATGCCCGTGCTCGCGCGCCCCACGAGGGGCGCCCACATGCAGGCCCTGTTCGCGCTTCCCGGCCGGGCCCGGCAATGCGCGGCGATCGCCGCGTCGACCGGGGGGCCGCGGGCCTTGGCTGACGTGGTGCCGCGGCTCCCGATCGGACAGCAGGCCGCGGTCCTGATCGTGCAGCACATGCCGCCCAAGTTTACGCACAGCCTGGCCGAGCGCCTCGCGGCGCAGAGCCGGCTCAACGTCGTGGAGGCGCAGCACGGCACCCCCGTCCTCGCCGACACCGCGTACGTGGCACCGGGAGACTATCATATGCGCCTCGCCGTCAGCCCAGAGGGACTGCGCCTCGAGCTCGATCAGGAGCCCACGATCTGGGGCGTCCGCCCGGCGGCCGACCCGCTGTTCCGGAGCGTCGCCAGGATCTTCGGGCCCCGCGCCATCGGCGTGGTGCTGACGGGTCTCGGCCGTGACGGCGCGGACGGGCTTCGCGATATCCACGACGCCGGCGGCATCGGCATCGCCCAGGACCGCGAGACGGCGACCATCTTCGGCATGCCGAGCGCGGCGATCCAGGCCGGTGGCGTGGACCACGTCCTGCCGATCGACCGGATTGCCGATCGGGTCGGCCGGGAGCTGGAGAGGATGGCGGCCGGATGAGCGCGGGCGGCAAGAGCACCGGGGCGGGGCACCTGCTGGTTCGGGCCGGAGGCCGCCTGGTCGGGCTCCCGCTCGACCAGGTAGTGGAGGTACTCGATCCCGGCACGAGCTTCCCCGTGCCGACCAGCGATCCGGCGGTCCGGGGGGTGGCGGTCGTCCGCGGGCGGATCCTCCCGCTGGTGCATCTGGGTGCGCTGCTGGACGGCGCTCCGTGTCCGGCGGTGCGGTCCGATACCGGCATCCTGGTCGAGCTGGCCGGCCGTCGGCTCTGCCTCGAGGTCGAGGAGGCGGAGTCGGTCCTGTACGACCCCGGCCTCGCCGTGCCCCAGGGCAGCGCGCTGCCCTGGGCCGCGGCCGTCGCGCGCACCGACCACGGCCTCGTGCCACTGCTCGACCTCGCCGCGCTGGGGACGCGCTTCACGGAGACCACTGCCGCATGACGACGACCGGCGACGACATCCAGCTCGTGAGCTTCCGGGTCGGAACCCAGGAATTCGCGTTCGACATCCTTCAGGTCGAGCGGATTCTCCGGCACGTGACGCCCGCGCCGCTCCCCAAGGCGCCCGGCTTCCTCGAGGGCGTGGTTCCCTACGAGGGAGGTGCCGTACCGGTGGTCGATCTCCGCAAGCGCTTCGACCTCCCGGCCCCGATCAACGAGGAGACCCGGCTCATGGTGGTCGACCTGGGCGACCAGCGGGTCGGGGTCCTGGTGGACGAGGTGCGGGAGGTGATGCGGGTGGACAGTACCACCATTTCAGCGCCAGGACCGATGGTGAACGGGCTTGCGGCGGTGTACATCGCCGGGATCGTCACCCGGCCCTCGCGCACGATCATTATCCTGAACGCGCGGAAGCTGCTCTCGGCGACCGAGCGCGAGGCGTTGACCGGCATCGGGGGCGGTCGATGAGCGAGCCGTGGGTGGCTGCCCTCAGGACCCAGTTCCAGGCGATCGAATCGCGCCTCGGGGCGCCGGCCCAGCCGGGCGACCGCGAGGCCCTCAAGCGCGACATCATCGCCCTGTTCAAGCGGGTCGACGCCGCGCTCGGCGATCTCGGACAGATGAAGGAGGATATTCGCGGGCTGGTCGAGCGCTACAAACAGGGAGCCGCGGCGGAGGTGGCCACGGCGCCGCAATTCACCGGTGCCCGCCCGGCGGTGCACGCCGATCATCTGGGCGCGTCGACCTACATCGAGAAGGGCTGGAGCCTGATCTCCCTTGGCGACTATGCGGGGGCGATCCAGTCGCTCGAGAAGGCGCTCACGCTCTCACCGGGAGAGGTGCAGGCCCAGTCACTCCTGGGCTGGGCCCAGATGCTGCACGAAGACTACGACGATGCGCTGGGGACGTTCTCCCGCGTGCTCATGAAGGAGCCGGCCAACGCCCTCGCGCGGATCAACGTCGGCTACATCTGCCTCAAGAAGCGGATTTTCGGCGAGGCCATCGAGCACCTGTCGAAGGCCATTCGCCTCGACAACGACCGCAAGGCGACCCTGTACGCCCACTATTATCTGGGCCTGGTCTACCTGGAGCGCGAGATGTTCGAGGACGCGCAGACGTTCTTCCGCAAGACACTCAAGCTCGGGCCCAACCTGATCGAGGCGTACTTCGAGCTGGGCCGGGCCCTCTGGTTCGCCGGGCAGCGCGACGAGGCGATGCAGATCTGGGGCGAAGGCCACAAGGCCAACAAGTTCAATCCGTGGGCCAAGCGCTGCAAGGAAATGCTCGACCTGGCCGCGTCGGGAGGTGAGGTCCCGCGCAGCCTGCTCTCCTAGCTCTCCTCTTCCTTCTCCAGGGGACTCCTGCCGCGGTCCAGGTGGGTCGGGTCACGGCCGTGGCCTGGCCCGCGCAGCGCGCCGTCGCCGCGGACCTCGCCCGACT
>DASSYY010000243.1:0-2652 GCA_035703025.1 Gemmatimonadales bacterium
CGTCGAGGATCCGACGGGACACCGAGAGACCGGTCGGACGGAACGGCCGGCGGCCCGCCAGCGCGAACCGCCCGTGGAGCCGCGCGCCGCGCGCGGCGGTGACCGTGGTTCCGGCAAGGGGCACGGCGCCGGCCGCTTCCAGCTCGCCGACCACGCCGAGGCGGTCGAGGATGCGCACCGTCTCGGGGCTCATGTACTCGGAGCAGGGCTTGTCACGGGGGAACTCCGCCCGGTCCACCACGAGCACGGAGCGTCCCGCGTCCGCGAGCAGACGCGCGGTCGCGCTGCCCGCGGGCCCGGCGCCGACCACGAGGACGTCGACCCGATCGGGCTCAGGCACGGTCATGGCTCAAGTGCAGGGACACAGCAGGCGCCATGCGACCCCGCCGGCGAGGGCTGCCACCGCGGACGAGGCGAGGTTCACTCCATCGTTGTCCAGCCATGTGAGACCTCTCTCGTGGACCGTCGCGGTCCCGCAGCGATGCCTCGACCACTCGCTGGACTCCGCGCATCGAGGGCAGTGATACCTGCCCTGGGCCGATGCCCCGAGCGCGGAGTCGAGCGCCATGCCACCGAAACCTACCAGCGCCGCGACCGGGAGGATGAAGGAGATCCCGGAGAGGACCGCGCCGACAGTGGCGACGCAGAGCGCCCCGGCGGCTCCTCCCAGTGTGCCGAGCGGGGTGACGCCGCCGCTGGTGCCCGGCGGGACCGGGCGGCCGCCGAGGATCAATCGCGGGGCGGCGGCGCTCCGCGCCCCGACCGCGGTGGCCCACGTATCCGCGGCCGACGCGGCGAGGGCGGCTGTCAGCAGCCAGAGGCCCAGCTGGGGATCGTGGAAGCCGACGAGCGCGGTCGCACCGGCGACGCCACCGTTGGCGAGCACCTGCCGGTGATCCCGCCGCTCCCCTTTGGGATCGAGCCCTCGGGGGGGTGCCGGCGCGCCGCGGGAGATCAGGTTGCTGGACACGAAGAAGGCGGCGAGAACTCCGCCGCCTTGCCATCCGGTGCCCGCCAGCACCGCGCTTCCCACCATCCACCCGGCCACCGTGCCGGATCGGGTGAGGGTTCCCGCCCGATAGGCCAGCAGCGCCGCGGCGGCCGATCCGGCGAGCGCCGCGGCGAGGGCGCCGGCGCTCAGCCCCGCTCCGCCTCCGCGCGCAGCAGGGCGCAGATCCGCTCGCGCAAGGCGTCAGGGCAGGTCACCTTGCGGGCCCGGGCCTCGAGAAGCTGAACCAGCGTCTCCTCGAACCTCGCCCGCCCGAAGCAGCTGCGGCAGCGGACCAGGTGCTCGTGCACCTCGACCGCGAGCTCGGCGGTGAGCTCCTGCTTCAAATAGTCGGTGAGCCGTTCCTTGGCTTCGCGGCAGTCGATCGTTTCACCCATGCGCGCCTTCCCTCGGCTTGATGTAGCCCATCTCCACCGCGTAGGCGTAGAGCCGGGCCTGCAGCAGCCGGCGGGCTCGAAAGAGGCGCGACTTCACCGTGCCCACCGGCACTCGCAGGGCTTCCGCGATCTCGGCGTACCGCAATCCTTCCACGTCACTCAGAACCAGGACCTCGCGAAACTCGGGCGGCAGGGCGTCCACCGCCTCCATGACCTTCTCGTCCACCAGCTGCCCGAAGAAGCTGCCCTCCGGGTCCGCCGTCGCCACCGCGCGGTAGAGCGCGTGGGGCTCGATCGCCTCCAGGTCCATCGCCACCGGCTCCAGCTTCCGCCGCCGGTAGGAGTTGATGAACGTGTTCCGGAGGATGGTGAGGAGCCAACCCTTGGCGTTGGTGCCCGGCCTGTATTGCCGCCAGGATCGGTACGCCTTGAGCATGGTGTCCTGCACCAGGTCCTCCGCCTGCGCCGGGTCGCCCGTGAGCCGGAGCGCCACCCGGTACAGCGCATCCAGGTGGGGCAAGGCTTCGTCGTCGAACGAGCGTACGGAGGGAGCGGATGGCTCGGCCATGCGGGAATGTCCCGGAGCCTCCGTCCCGACGCAAGTGACCCCTGGTTAGCAACTGGAGGCCGCACTAAGTTCCCGCCGACCCACCGTGCCCACGCCAGCGACAGTTCCGGCCCTGATTCCGCTCAGCCTGCTCGAGGCGATCCGCAACCTCGACACTCCCCTCGAGGACGGCCTCGACGAGCTGGCCGAGGAGATGGTGGTGCGGCGGCTGGGGCTGAGCCCGACCGTCGCGGCGCAGATCCAGCGCTATCGCCAGGCCGCGGAGAAGGACGGCGGGGTGGACCTCGACGAGGTCGTCTCGGTGCTGCGACTGGTGGGACGTCGGGCCGACGCGCCGCTGGCCTTCGCCGACGCCGGGCGGCGGGCGGCGCGGTACGCTACCAAGGTGCACGCGCGGCCGGCGTGGACCTTCTCCCGGTCCGGCACCGCAAGTCTCACCCGGCGGATCGCGCAGCGCTCGGCGGCCCATCTCGCACGGCGCGCGTTCGGCGGCGACCTGGGCCCGGTGCCCGAAGGGGTCCAGGTCCGGATGGCCGAGCCGCTCTCGGTGCGGGCGCTGCCCGACGGTTCGGCCTGCGATTTCTATGGGGCGGCCTACGGCGAGCTGCTGCGGCGGGTCACCGGGTTCGAGGGGGCGATGCTGCACGATCGCTGCCGGGGGCGGGGCGACGAGGCATGCGTGTGGCGGACGGCGGCGG
>DASSYY010000281.1:0-12938 GCA_035703025.1 Gemmatimonadales bacterium
GAGGCCGAGCGCGAGCGGGTCGGGACCACCGCAGAGCACGCAGGGGCCGGAGCTGCCACTCACCAGCAGCTCGGCCGCGGCGCCCGGTCGGGCGAGCGCCTCGTCGAGCGCGGCCGCGGTCGGGAAGCGGTCCTCGGCCGCGGCGGCCGTCGCGTGCGCCACCACGTCGTCCAGCCACCCCGGCACGCCGGGCGCGGCACGCCGGGGCCGGAAGCCGGCCGGGTCGGGCGTCGGCGGGAGGTGGAGCGACGCACGCTCGGGCAGCGCGCCGGTCAGCGCGAAGTAGAGCGTGAGTCCGAGCGCGTAGACGTCCGCGCGGGCGTCGCCCCGGCGGCCGGCGAGCACTTCGGGCGCCGTGTAGGCCAGCGTGCCGGCCAGCGTGCCGCTGCCGGTGACGCCGAGCTGGCCGTCGAGCTTGGCGGAGCCGAAGTCGGTGAGCCGGGCGCGCCCGTCGGGATCGAGCAGGATGTTCTGCGGCTTGACGTCGCGGTGGAGGATGCCGCGCCGGTGCGCCGCCGCGAGCGCCACGGCCACGTCGCGCCCCAGCCGCACGGCCGCGTCGGCGTCGAGCCGTCCGCGCTCTCCGACCCGCACCTGCAGGTCGGGGCCGCGGACATACTCCATGACAATGAAGCTCCACGGCCCTTCCTCGAGGAAATCGAAGACCGCGACGATGTTCGCGTGCGACAGCCCGCGCACGGCCTGCACCTCGCGCCGCATCCGCTCGCGGGCGACGTGGGCCGCGGCGGGCGGCGGGACCAGCAGCTTGAGCGCCACTTCGGTGTCCAGCTCGCGGTCGCGGGCGAGGTAGACGACCGAATAGCCGCCGCGGCCGATCTCGCGCACGATCTCGTAGCGCTCCCGGAGGAGCGCCCCCGGCGCGAGATAGCCCGGCGCCGTCACGGCCCCGCTACGGCGTCGCGCCGAGGCGGCCCAGCACCTCGACGGCGTTGTTGCGGTACCCGTCCGGCTCGTGGTAGAGATCGAGGAACTTCTTGAGGTGGGTGCGGGCGAAGTCCATCTGGCCCAGGATGTACTCCGACATCCCGGCGTGGTAGAGGGCCATGTAGTTGTCGGGCTGATAGCTCACGACCAGCCGCATGATCGGACCGGCCGACTGATCGTCGCCGGCGTCGGCCACCGGGTGGCCGATGTTGAAGACGATGCCGGCCGCCCGGGAGCGGTCGCCGGCGTCGAGCGCGTCGATCACCGCCTGCGCGCGGTCGATCTTCCCGGCCAGCGCGTAGCAGGCGGCGCTGTAGCCCGCGCCCTCCACCCCGCCCGGGGGCGGAAGCTGCTGCTGGCGGACCTCGACCTCGACGGCGTTGCAGAACGGCTTGACCTGGGCAAACCACTCGCCCGCGGCACCACCGAAGGCCGGTCCGCCCGCGACGTGCGGGGTGGTCGGCGCCGGCAGGCCCTGATCGCGGTGTGTGGCCACCACCAGGCCGCAGAGCGCGACATAGCCCCACCCCGCGACGTAGAGCGCTCGATGCATGGGACCTCACTGGGGAGAACGACCGCAACGATGGGGCAATGTCCATGCCCCGGCAAGGCAGGTGATGCGGGAAGGCGACGGCGTTGCACGGCGGGGACGACGCGGCGTTGCACCGCGCGACGGCGACTGGGGCCCGGCGGTTCAGGCGGGCCGGCGGGGGCCCTGTCCGGGCGGAAACTCTCGCACGGTCGCATAGAGGAATCCGTCGAGCAGGAAGCCGTCCTTCACCGCCGCCGAGCGGAGCCGGCCCTCCAGCACGTAGCCCGATTTCTCGAGCACCCGGCGGGAGCCGTGATTCCACTCGAACACGTTGGCGTAGATCCGGCAGAGCTCGTATGCGTCGAAGGCATGCTCGGTGAACCGGCGCACCACCGCCGTCGCGAGGCCCCGGCCCCAGTACGCCTCGCCGAGCCAGTACCCGATCTCGGCCGAGTAGCGCTCGACGTCCGCCTGCAGGAAGACTCCGACGCCGCCCACCGCCTCGCCGTCCAGCTCGACCGCAAACTGGGTCTCGGGCGTCGCCGACGCCACGTGCGCTATCCATCCCTCGGCATCGGCGAAGGTGTACGGATGCGGAAAGCGGTCCCGCACGTTGAGCCAGATCTTGCGGTTGTTCGCGTGGCGGGAGAGCGCCGGCGCGTCGTCCTCACGCCAGCTTCGGATCCGGCACTCGGGAAGGTCGAGCTGCATTCAGGAGTGCGAGGGCCGGAAGATCAGGTCGAACGCCAGGAACAGCGTCTTGGAGAACGGGAAGAACACGATCGGAGCGATCAGCATCAGCAGGCCGCCGCCGTACTGCAGCAGGGTCCACGGCGGCGAGGGCCAGGTCGCCACCACGACTCCCAGGAACACCGCCGCGAACACCAGCTCCGACGCCACGATGTTGAACATGTACGAGCCGACCTGGTAGCCGTCCTCGCCGCGCTCGAACGCGATTCCGCACACCTCGCACTGCCGGCGCATCCGCAGCCACGACTCGAACGGCTTCCCCTGCCCGCAGTTGGGGCACCGGAGCCGGAGCGCCCGCCCGAACAGGGTGAGCGAGCGCGAGAGGAATGAGGGCATGGAGGAAAGTTAACGCGGTCGGGCGGTCGGGCGGGCAGGCGGGCAGGCGGGCAGGGCCGCACGAAGGAAAGAGTCAAGCAGCCGCGGGGGCGCGGTGGGTCCGCAGGGAGCGTCAGTGCGCGTTCAATTCGCTGCGCGATCTCAACGATCGAAGCGCACTGCAGCGACCGAAGGGCCCGCCGTGCCCACGACGACAGCATGCCCACATCGCCGCTTCCGCGCGCGCCCCAAGCCTACATCCGGAAGAGATAGCTCATCTTGAAGAAGAATCCGTCATCGGATCGCCGGAGCCCCGTTCGCAACGGGTCGTCGGGATCCACCGGATCCCGCAGCGTGCTGCCGTACCCCGCGAACAGCACCGTCCCCGGATTCGGCTGATACGAGAACAGCAGGTCTCCCCGGAACGACTCGCGCTTGAACGCCGTGGCGCGGACGAAGTCGCCCACTTCAGGATCGAAGATCAGCAGCGGCGCTTCGGTGCGGGTGTGGTCGCGGAGGTCGTCCTGCCGCTCGCTGGTATACTCGCCCACCAGCCGGAGAAAGATCGGCCGCGACAGCTGGTACTCGATCTTGAGCCGCGGGATGTGCTGCACGTTGACCGTGCTGCCGTCGCTGCGCCGGCCGACGCGCTGGAGCTGGTAGGTGCCGTTGAGGCGGATCTTGTCCGTCGGGCGCCAGTCGACACCGGCGTTGAACAGCGTCAGGGCGCCCGACGCCCACTCCAGGAAGTTCTCGTCGTGGCCCCAGAGCACGAACGCGTTGCCGGAGAACTGGGCGAACTCCGGGGTCTCGATCTGCAGGACGTAGTCGCGGTTGGGAATCGCCGGCCGGCCGACGAACGGCACCGTGTCCACGCCGGACCCGTCGGCCCGCGGCAGCTCGATCCGGTAGCCCTCGTACACCTCGGCGGGATAGCCGAACTGCTCGATCAGCACCGACGCGCCCGCCGTCCAGCCGCCGCGCAGCCGCACGTTGGTGTTGATGTGCGCCTTCTCCTCCTGCATGCCCGCGCTGGTGAAGAACTGGTCGTAGCGGTACAGCCCGTCGAGGTTGAGGTCGCCCGTCACGCTCTCGACGAAGCTGCCCGGCCGGCCGTAGAGCGTCACCCGGGGATCCAGATTGGCATGCGAGAGTCCCGGCCGCGAGAAGAACCCGCTCCGGGCGCGGAAGTCCGGATCGCTGGCGTTGGCCTGCGCGCGGAAGCCGAAGGTGCGGCCGTTCCGCACGAAGCGGGCGTACCAGAGCGGCGCCGTGGTCGTGAGACCGGCGGTGCGGGTGCGGCTGCCGGCGAGCTGGAGCTGGAGGGTGTAGAGCTCGCCGAAGAGGAGCCGCCCGTCCACGCCGGCCACCCGGTTGTAGTCGCTCCCGACGATGCGGTCGGTGTAGACCAGCCCGAGGCGCGACTGCGCGCCGAGATCCCGCTGCAGCCGGAGCAGGTTGTAGATGGGGTGGTCCTGCCCGCTGGGCGAGACCGCCGGATCGTCCACCGCCGAGAGCAGCGCGATCTCGGTGCCGAACCCCTTGCCCGTAAGCTTGGCCGCCGCGACCGGCTGCACGATGCGCCGGGTGTAGATGAGCGAGTTGGGCGTCGTGAACTGCTCGATGCCGTCGAGGAAGAACGGCCGCTTCTCCGAGAAGAAGAGCTCGTTCCGCGGGTCGAACTGGAACTGCCCCTCGTCCGACTCGACCTGGGAGAAGTCGGGATTGGCCGTCGCGTTGAGGTTGAGGTTGTTGGTGACGCCCCAGCGGACGCTCCCGCCCAGCTCGGGACTGCCGCCGGAGTACTCCCAGCCGCCGGCGGCCCGCTCGCCGGTCGTCCGCGACGTGAGCGACGGGTTGAATTCGAGCACCAGCCCGCGCCGCAGCTCCGTCAGGCCGACCAGGTGGCCCGACTGTCCCAGGAAGGACGCGCTGGCCCGCTTGGCCGGCGCCCACGAGTCCTCGGCGCCGGAGTGCTGCACCTGCCGGGTGACGTTGATCCCCCAGCGCTGCTCCTGCGCGGGCTGGAAGCGGAGGCTCTTGAACGGAATCCGGACTTCGACCTCGTAGCCGTACTCCGTGAGCCGGCCCTTCGACTCGAACACGAAATCGGGGCGCAGGTCGGCGGACTCCCGGCGAACGACGGCGTTGTTGAAGCCGTTCCCGCTCGTGGAGCCGGTCTCGACCAGCGCCCCGTCGGACTGGACGCCGAACGGATTCACCGCGAACACCGACGCCTGCCGTCCGTCGTCGAAGGTGCCGAGCAGGATCTGGACGAAGTCGTCCGCGCCGATCTTGTCGCGATCGGCCAGGGTCGCGTGGACCTCGCCGTGCGCCTCGTAGGCCTTGATGCCGAAATTGATCGCGGTCGCGGAATACCAGACGAGCACTTCGGTCGAGTCCGACGCCGCCACCCCGTCCACCGGCGTGAACTGGGAGAACCCGGTCAGCATTGCCGCCTGCGCCCAGGCCGGCTCGTCGAGCGTGCCGTCCACCCTCAGCTCCGCCTCGAGGCGGGGTGGATGCACGTCCAGGCGCCCCGCGCGCCCATTGTAGACGGCGGCAGGGTCGGTGTCACCGAGCAGCAGGAGCAGAGGCAGCAGCATGAGTGCGGTCGCGGAAGATGTACCTTGGCCTACGCGACCGCCATGGCCGGGGTTTCGGAGCGGAACTCCGGAGCTCGACCGACCCCGCCCGCAGGTCGGCGGCCCGGACTGCCCGTCAGTTCCCCGCCGAGTGCGGCAGCGAGTGCGGCAACGCGTCCGGCAGGTCGGCGATCACGTACGCCATCACCGCCATCGCGGCCACGCAGCGCGCCAGCTCGCCGGGATCGAGCTTGTCGAGCGTGTCGCCGTCGGTGTGGTGGTACCAGAAGTAGCGCGAGGCGTCGGTGTCGATCTCCATCGCGGCGACCCCAGCCTCGGCCAGCGGCGTGATGTCGGCCGCCGGACTGCCGTCCGACCGCTCGACGCCCGTGGCATTGATCGACTGCAGCAGGCCCGCCACCTGCTGGACCACCGCCATGGCGGAGTCGTTGCCCGCGAGCACGTAGCCCTTCGGGTTGAACGCCCCGTTGTCCGACTCCATGGCCAGCACGTGCTTGGCCAGGTCGGCGGCGTGCGCGTCGCGATACGCCAGGCCGCCGCGGCCGCCGTTCTCCTCGTTGGTCCAGAGAACCACCCGCACCGTCCGCCGCGGCCGGAGGCCCAGGCGGTGCATCAGCCGCACCGCCTCCCAGGCCGCGACCGAGCCGCCGCCGTCGTCCATCGCGCCCTGGCCCACGTCCCAGGAGTCGATGTGCCCGCCGAGCACCACGACCTCGTCCGGCTTCTCCCGGCCGACGATTTCCGCCACCACGTTCCGCGACGGCGAGTCGGGCAGCGTCCGGGCACTCATCCGGAGCGTCACCACGACCCGCTCGCCGCGGTCCTGGAACCGGTGCAGCATCATCGCGTCCTCGACGCTGAGCGCGGCGGCCGGGATCCGGGGCGCCGTCGAGTCGTACACCGTCGCGCCCGTGTGGGGGCTCCGGATCGACGCCGACGCCACCGAGCGGATCAGGCACGCCACCGCGCCAGCCCGTGCCGCGGCCGAAGGGCCGTCGGTCCGGATGCGCCGGGTGACGACGTAGTCGGTAAACGGCGTGTCGAACAGCACGATCTTGCCCTTCGCGTCCGCGGCGCGGGTCTTCAGCTCCTCGAGCGAGCTCACCACCAGGACCGGCGCGGTGATCCCCGCCTTGGGCGTGCCGACGCTGCCGCCGAGTCCGAGCATCGCCAGCTTGGCCGCGCGCGGCTTCACCAGCTCGGCCGACTCGGCGCCCCGCACCCAGCGCGGCACCATCACCGGCTCCCCGCGCACGTTCTCCAGCCCGTCACTCTTCATCAGGTCGAGGATCCAGTCGATCGCCGCCTCGAGGCTGGCCGAGCCGCTGATCCGGTGGCCGAACGTGTCGACCAGCCGGCCGAGCCGGCGATAGGCCGCGCTATCGGCGGTGGCCGCGCGGATCAGGCTGTCGGCGGCGCCGCGATAGGTCGTGGCGATGTCGCCGGATTGGGCCTGGGCCGCGGGTGCGCCGGCGACGAGCAGCAGGGCGAGGACGAACGGGACGCGACGAGGAATCATGGATGGTGTTCGGGGATGAGGTGGTGGTCGGCGAGACAGGCCGTCAGCTCGGCCAGCCCGCGCTCGGAAAAGTGGCGGCGCACCGATGCCAGTGCCGCGGCCGCGTTGCCTCCTACGCAGGCCACCGCGTCGACCAGGGCGAGCACGGCGCGGTCCCGCTCGGTCAACCCGGGGCTCGTGGCATGACGAGGAAGCTCGTGCAGAAGATCCATCGGAAGCCCCGCGGCGCGCCAGTCGTGCTGTGCGCGGTCGATGCACCAGCGGCAGCCGCTGCGCTCGGCCGCGAGCTCGCGGACCAAGAGCCGCGTGCGGTCGTCTACTTCGCCGGCCTGCCCCGGGCGGCGGGCCAGGGCCAGGTACCCCCAGAGGGTGTCGAACTGTCGGTCCACGGGGACCTCCCTTGCGTGAGGAGCGCCTTCTCAATACAATTGGGCTAGTGAATGATTCAACTGTGATATCTCCGACGCAAGAGGGGGCCCGCGCCCGGCGCGACTGGCTCTTCCTCATCCACCAGATCCCGCCCAAGCCCGACTACTTCCGGGTGAAGGTCCGCCGCCGCCTGCAGCGGCTCGGCGCCGTCGCCCTCAAGAACTCGGTCTACCTGCTGCCCCGCCGCGCCGAGACACGGGAGGACTTCGAGTGGCTGGTGCGCGAGATCCAGGCGGAGGGCGGCGAGGCGACGCTCTGTCGCGGCGTCCTGCTGGCCGGCACGAGCGACGAGGAGATCGAGGCCATGTTCCGGAGTGAGCGCGAGGCCGAGTACGCCGCCGTCGAGCGGGATGCCCGGGCGCTGGGTGAGCGCGGCGAGCCCACCGACGACGAGTTGGCGCGGTTGCGCCGGCGCCTGGAGGAGACGGCCCGCATCGACTACTTCGGCGCGCCGGGCCGTCAGTCCGCGGAGCGGGCGCTGGGCGAGGCCGCGAGCCCGGCCGTGCCGGACGCGGTTGCGTCACCGGGCGAGCCCGGGCCCGCCCCGGTGCGGGGGGCCACCTGGGTCACCCGCACGGGGATCAAGGTGGACCGGATCGCGAGCGCCTGGCTCATCCGCCGGTTCATCGACCCGGCCGCGCGCTTCAAGTTCGTTCCCGCCAAGGGGTACCGCCCCGCGGCGGGGGAGCTTCGGTTCGACATGTTCCAGGGCGAGTACACCCACGAGGGCGACCGCTGCAGCTTCGAGACCCTGCTCGCGCGGTTCGGCCTGGCCGACCCGGCGCTCCGGGCCCTCGGGGAGATCGTCCACGACGTCGACTGCAAGGACGACAAGTTCGGCCGTCCCGAGGCGGGCGGCATCGCCTCGCTCATCGACGGCCTGGCGCTCGCCTACCCGGAGGACGCCGAGCGGCTCGAGCGCGGCGCCGCCGTATTCGAGGGTCTGTACGCGTATATTTCCTCTGGTGGGGCGCGATCGCGTCCCGAGGAATGACTCTCGGTGGAGGCTGGCATGTCGAATCGTATGCTGGGACCGCTCGCGGCGGCCGTCCTGCTCCTGGCGCCGAGCGCGTGGGCGCAGGGCGCGGGGTCCGCGAAGGAGCCCGAATCGGACGGTCGGAAGCTGAGCGAGTGGGTGGCCGACCTCAAAGCGCGGGCACCCCAGACCCGCAACGCCGCCGCCTACGAGATCTCGGGGATGGGTCCAGCCGCCGCGCCGGCCGTGCCCGCGCTCATCGAAGCGCTCAGCGACCCGGAGGCGACCGTGCGGTTCCCGGTCACCGTCGCGCTCGGCGAGATCGGGCCGGCGGCCAAGGCCGCGGTGCCGAAGCTCAAGCAGATGATGGATGAGGAGATCAACGACGAGATCGCCGCCGGCGCCAGGCGCGCGCTCCGGCGGATTCAGCCCGACGCGGTCAGTAGCGAGTAGCCGTGCCCCGGAGGGCCTGGTCGAGATCCTCGACCAGGTCCGCCGGATGCTCCAGCCCGATCGAGAGCCGCAGCAGGCCGGGCGGCGTGCGGCTCTCCGGACCTTCCACCGACGCCCGGTGCTCGATCAGGCTTTCCACGCCGCCCAGGCTGGTGGCCCGGGTGAAGAGCCGCACCCGCCGCACCACTGCCAGCGCCGCCTCGGCACCACCCTTCACCTGCACCGACACCATCCCCCCGAACCCGGTCATCTGCCGGGCCGCCACCGCGTGACCCGGATCCGTCGGGAGCCCCGGATAGTGGACCACGGCGACCGCGTCGTGCACCGCCAGGAAGCCGGCGACCGAGGCCGCATTCTCCTCGTGCGCGCGCATGCGCCAGGGGAGCGTCCGGATGCCGCGCATGAGCAGCCAGCAGTCGAACGCGGATGGCACGGCACCGCCCAGGATCTGAAGGCTCCGGAGCCGCGCAGTCCAGTCGCTCTCGATGGGCGCCACCAGCGCGCCTCCCGTGAGGTCGCTGTGCCCGCCGAGGTACTTGGTGGTGGAGTGCATCACCAGATCGCAGCCCAGCTCGAGCGGACGCTGGAGCACGGGGGTGGCCCAGGTGTTGTCGCAGACGGTGCGCGCGCCCGCCGCGCGCGCGATGGCGACCACCCGCGCGATGTCGGTCACGGCCAGCGAGGGGTTCGACGGCGTCTCGATCCACACCAGGCGGGTGCGCGGCGTGATCGCGCCCGCCACGGCGGCCGGGTCCGTCATGTCCACCAGCGTGCTCTCGAGCCCCCACCCCGTCATCACCTCGCGGAGCAGTTTGGCGGTGCCGTAGTAGGCGTCGCGCGGCGCCACGACGTGGTCGCCCGGGGCGAGCGACTGGAGCACGGCCGCCGTCGCGGCCATGCCGGAGGCGAAGGCGAGCGCCACGGCGCCGCCCTCGAGCGCCGCGAGACAGTGCTCGAGCTCCCGGCGGGTGGGGTTGTCGCTCCGGGCGTAGATGAAGCCGTGCGGCAGCGTGCCGTCGGCATCGCGGCCGAACGTAGTGGTGAGGTAGATCGGGGGATTCACGGCACCGGTCGCGGGATCGACCAGGTGCCCGGCATGCACCGCCAGCGTTTCGATGCGCATCCCCAAGGATAATCGGGGACGCGCGGGCTAGCGGAGCTGGACGATGCGGGCCACGCTGGGCACGCCGGTCGTGCTGACCACGAACAGCATGTAGTGGCCCGGCGGAGCGATGTTGCCGGTGGCGGGCATGGTGACCGACAGCGACGTCGCGCCGGCGGTAAAGGCGAGCGGCACCAGCCGCTCATTCTCGTCGAAGGCGTGCGTCGCGGAGCCGAGCCGGATCAGCGTCACCTTGCCGATGCCGGAGGCCTGGGGCGTGCCGACGGCGACGGTCTGCCCGTAGGAGACGGTGGACGGCGCGCTCGAGATCTCCGGCCGGGGACCGCGGAACAGGTACGGGGGCGAGAAGATCTCGGCGTTGCGCTCGTTCGCCGCGCCGGCCCCGTCGCCCGAGCCGGTGTGCAGCACGCGGCCGTCGGGCAGCAGGATGGACGTGGAGTGATACATCCGGATCACCTGGTTGCTCGCCAGAGTGGTCCACTTCTCCGTGCCCGGATTCCACAGCTCGGCCGCGAACACCGCGCCCGCCGGGTTGTCGAACCCGGCCGCGCTGGTGCCGCCGGTGACGAGCACGTCGCCGGTCGGGAGCAGGACCGCGTTGAGATGGCGCCGCGCCTTGGCCATCGAGCCCACCCGGCGCCACGCCGGCGAGCCGCTGGTGAGGTCGATGACCTCGGCCGTGGCCGTGGGCGCGGAGTTGCTGTCGGCCCCACCGCCGCCCATGGTCAGCACCTTCCCCGGCGCGTACATCACCGCTCCGCCGTAGTCGCGGTAGTCGGCATCCATCGGGCCGACGTTCGTCCAGCTGCCGTTGCCCGACGTGCTGAGATAGTGGGACATCTTCGCCGGCCCGGCGACGAACACCTTGCCGTTGGGCGCGACGAACGCCCGCGGATAGTACGGCAGCGACAGCGGGGCGCTCGTCAGCTTGCGCCACCCACCGCCCGTGAGCCACACCTCGGGCGTCGTGACGACGGTCCCGCTCTCGTCGCGGCCCGCGAGCGTGAGTACCTCGCCGTTGGGAAGGGTGGTCGACGTGGGGTACCAGCGGCCCCAGCTCATCGCCGGCCCGGTCGACCAGCTTCGGGTACGCCAGTCGAACAGGGTGGCGGCGGGCAGCCCATGGTCGTTGGAGATGTGCCCGCCGGTGACGAGCAGCCGTCCGTCGGGCAGGAAGGCGTGGCCGGCGCAGAAGAGCAGCGCAGGCGACGGCACCGCGGTGAAGTTGCCGGTGGCCGGATTCCAGACCTGGGGATCGCCGAATTTGCCCCACGAGAGGACGGTGCCATCGGGCAGGAGATGGAGGTGCACCGCCACCACGGGCCAGCTCATCACCGGGCTCCACGAGCCGACGGTGGCTTCCGTGGGCGTGTTGACGGTGATCTGGCGCGAATCGACCGAGACCCCGCCGGCCGAGAAGCGGAGGGTGCGCGTCCCCGCCCCGCCGCCGATGCCGAGATCGGTAAACGTCGCCACGCCCTGGCTGGTGGTCGCGCTGGTGCCGCCGATAAGGCTGCCGCCGCCCTGGATCGACGCGTCCACCCGGATGCCGTCGAGCGGGTTGCCGCCACCGTCCCGCACCTCGATGATCGGCTGGGTCGCGAGCGTCTGCCAGGCGGTCGCGGTGGCGGGCGGCTGGCGCCGGATCGCGAGCGCGGCGGGACTGCTGGGTCCGAGGGCGATCGCGGCCGACGTGGCGCCGCTCAGGCCGGCGCCTATGAACCGGAGGGTGTAGGATCCGACCGCACCCGTGATGGACAGGTTGGTGAACGTCGCGACGCCGTTCCGCGTGCTCACCGTCTTCCCGCCGGCCAGGGTGCCTCCGGGGTTGTCGCCCAGAGCGACCGTCACCTCGATGTCGTCGGACGCGACCGGGTTGCCTCCGGCGTCCCGGAGCTGCACGACCGGCTGCCGGCTGAACGCGGCACCGCTCCCTGCGGCGGCGGACGGTTGCGTCTCGATGGTCATGCCGGCCGGTGCACCCGCCCCGGCGCTGGCGCTGAAGACGACGTCCGGCAGGCCCGCCATCCGTGCCGCGAGGGTCTGCGCTCCCACGCCGTCGCCGAGCGTCCAGCGGGTCGCGGTCGTTCCGTCGGTGTCGGTCACGCTCGTGGCCGGGTCCGCGCTGCCGCCACCCGACGTCACGGCCCACTGGACTTCCCGGCCGGCGATCGGATTGCCGTCCGCGTCTTCCGCCCGCACCTCCAGCGGGTCCGCCAGCACCGTGCCCACCTGCCCCTCCTGCCCGCCGCCGCCGATCGCGATCAGCACGGCCGCATCTCCGGGAAGCGCCGTATGATGGAAGACCAGCGGCGAGCCCTTGAGCGACGCCACGGCGGCGACCGTCGACTGCGCGCCGGTACGGGCACCAAGGCGTCGCGTCACCCCCGTCCTGCCGTCGGCACCGGTCTCGGTCTCCGCGCCGCTCACCTGGCCGCCGCCCTGCGCGCTCCAGTCGACCGCCACGCCCGGCACCGGGTTGTCGAACCGGTCGACGACCTCGACCACGAGCGAATCCGTCAGCGTCTGGCTCACCCGGCCGCCCTGGTCCTCACCCCGGACCCGCACCAGACTGTCGGGCGCACCGACCGTTGCGGTCAGCGACAGCTCAGCGGTGAGCACGCGGCCGTTTCGAACGGATACCTGGGCTTCCACCGGCCACGGCCCGGGCTGGCGGCCCAGAATCGGCAGCGCCGACGCGCGGCCGGCCGAGTCGGTGGTGGCAACTTTCGGAGAGAAGCTCGCGCCGGGGATGCTGGTGAGCGAAAGGAAGGAGACGGCACGTCCCGGGACCGGGCGGCCGTCCGCGTCGGTCACCTGCACGACGATCGAATCCGGCAGCGGCTCGCCCACGAGACCCTGCTGCGCGTCGCCGTGCAACACCTTCACGGATGCCGGCACCGGCTCGTCCGGCACTTCGAGTGAATCGCCGCCGCCGCAGGTGATCGAGCCCGCCACCACCAAGGCGAGGAGCCAGGGGAATGGACGAGAGCGGCGCCGAGATGCCGGGCGTTCCATGATGTCGCGCGAGTCTTTCCTTGAATGTCGCGCGCGTGCGACGACGTGGGCGCCGAGCCCACAACAACACGCGCACCGCGCTCCCACCGGTCCCGAACACACTCGGGCCGCCCACGCAGGAGAAGTGCTGACAGCGCTATGACAAAGGAACTGGAGATTGAAGTGCTTTCACCGGCATCGCCGCAACGTCGCCGACGATCCGAGCGCCGCGGAGTGCAAGCCGCACGCCACTGCGGACGGCGTCAGCGTCGCTCGGGAACCGCGGACACGCC